>NZ_JBTNEH010000017.1:0-120431 GCF_054512775.1 Alicycliphilus sp. T452 | reverse complement strand
CCACCACAGACCACCAAGAAGGAGAAGGCGACCAAGAACTTATCCACAACGTGAGCGTGAAGTTCACGAATCAGGGTGGGTCAAGATTCGATGGAAATGGTGGGTCAGCTTTGCATGGAAATCAACAACCATTGCCCCTGTCGACGACCGCTGCCGCTACTGGGCAAAAATCTGCCGCGCTGAGCAAGCGCTGCCTCACCCCACCAACGCGCTCCGCGCCGAAGACCTGCCAGGGCGCTACCTGCTGCGTGGCCAGGACGAATTGCTGCCAGGTGATGTGCTGTTTGAAGGCGAGGCCAATCACCATCGACGAACGGACCGTGGTTGGTCGTACTGGTTGAAGATGGTTCTTCCCAGCGGCGAACTGCTAGAACTCAAGTCGGGGTTTGGAGCACAAAAGCAGCAACTCAAGCGACAAGGTATGCAACCAGATTTGTTGATGGGGTCTGGTGACATCGCTGCGATGGTTCGCATTGCACACGGCGTTCGAATGGGCATGACGGTCACCGACGATAAAGAGGCCTGAGGCGCGCGAGGGAATTTGCTCTCGCAAAGGCGCGTACCAAATTGGTACGCGCCTTTTTCAATGTGCGGCGACTTTAGGCACGTCATCCCACGCGTGGTGTATCGCGGAGACAGGGGACGCGTGGATAACTAGGTGAGTTGCTTTTCAGCGTGCTGCTCCCGCCAGTTTCGATGCCATCTATTTGTTCTGGTGGGCTTGAGGTCGGTGTGTCAACAAAGTTTACGTTCGAAACCAGCGGCACCAACGCGAGGCTGCTGAACCAAGTTGCAAGCGCCACTTTTTGAGAGCACGAAACAGTGCAGCGGCTATTCCCTGCAATGCGTCTCATCCTCTCTTTGCCCTTTTATGCTCCGAGCATATTCTTATGAATCAATGACTTAGAAAAATTGAGTTCCAGACGGCGTCCTTGACCTACGCTACGGAGATGGCGACTGGGCGCATCATGCTGTCCGTCGGACGACCGATTGTGGACAAGTTGAGGTTTGGCCGATACCGCTGAAGAAAAGCTCGCCTACGACGTCTGCGAGCGCGCGCTCCGCATGCCAACCCGCTGCCCTATCTGTAGACGAGCTCTAACGGGCTTAGCCAGTTGCCTTGTCTTGCTCGACGACAGTGCGGTGTCGATGCAGGTGCTGCTCCATGTATCGCCGGAATCTTCCTTCGTTGGCAAACCCGAGATGACTCGTGTCGAGCACCAAGCCCGACTTCAGTCCCAATGGTGAAACAGCGGTTCGCACGCGCGGATGGATGACGCTGGTAAACCCGGTGCGTGATTCTTCGAAGCTCATTAAGAACCTGTCAAAAAGCTTGTCAACATGCGCGGCGAGCAGCAGCCCATTCATCGGGTCCAGTCGCTCCACGTTCGAACTTTCGCGCCACGGCTTGATGTGGGAAGCGATAAGCATCTCCGGAACGGCCAAACCCGTGAGCGCACATACCTCGCCCTTCCGCCACGAAGCAACGATGTCGGCGCGGAACTTCCCTTGGCCGATGCGGGCCTTCGCCAGCACATCGCGCTCTGTCTTGTCCGGCACGTCTCTGTCGAGCTGGGCGAGGTCGGCAGTCAGGTCATCGGCCTCGCTTGAGCCATACCCCGCGAGCAGCTCGTCGAATCTGGTCCGGTAGTTAGGGTCAGTTGGCAGAGGGTTGAAGTTCTGCCCGCTCGAGAAGAAGCGATGTGCCTCCTCTCGGGAGTACCAGTCCGCCAGGCCGAGCGAAATCGGCTCGTCCGGACGGCGCACAGGCTCCATCGAGAGTCGATACTGGTAGTTCTTGACCTCGCCGTGAAGGCTCTTAAGCGGCCAGGGACCAGCTTGCCGCCTGCGTATCCGAAAGACGCCTTCAAGGTAGTAGTCCACTCCGGGCACTTCCGGGTCCTTGTCGCCCGACAGAACGTAGACCAAGTCACCTTCGGCCGGTTTGTCGCTGTTGGTGTGGTAGCTGTCTAGCCCGAATGGGCCGAAGACATGCGTGAGGTGGTAGGCAAAGTAGGTTCGAGACACGACAAATCCGCTCGGTTATCAAGGGCAAGGGCAGACACAATTTCCCGCGACCGCGCCGCCTCAGAGGTCGTCGACGGGGCCTGCTTCAGGTTCAGGCAACTGAGTGCCCCACGCGCCAAATGCACCGTCGTCGGACCTAGGCTTTGGAGATGCTGTCGGTGCACGAAGCATCGTCGGCATCGAAATGCTCCCGCCGAAGACGATTGCCGTCTGACGTGCCAGCCCTGCGATTCGCCGCACCTCTCGCCTGTCCGCCCACTCGCTCGCATTCTGCACCGCGTTCAGGTCCTTCTCGGACGTCAACCGGAAGGTCACCCAGTTGTTGCACTGGGACAGAACCGTGGGCGAGATTTCCGATGGCCGCTGCGTGCTCAGCCATAGCGCGAGGCCGAACTTTCGGCCTTCCTTTGCCAGTCGCTCATAGGCCAGCGAGTTCTCGTTGGCATCCTCACCCGACCCGATGGGGCGCATGTAGTGGTGGGCCTCCTCCAGAACCAGTAGCGTGGGTACTGCACGCTCTTGCCCTCGTCGAAACAGCTCAAATGCATAGAGCTCAAGCAGCGAGCCGAGCACGAACGGGGTCAGGTCATGGGAGACCCGGCGCAGGTTGATGATGTGCACACGCCAATCGACACGTTCACCACCGAAGATGTCTTCGACCAGCGCTGTTGACTCGCTGCGCCAATCAAGCACACCACCTCGCCCAGGTCTTCCATTGACGTCAACCACGTCCCTGAACATTGGGTCTTCGGCAAACCGATGAATGCGAGTGACAAGGGGCGAGACGTTGCCGTAGAGAAAGCTATCGCGCACGACGGTTCCTCCCTTCGGCTGAATAGAATGACTTTCGGCGACCAAAGCAGCCAGAGCTGTCATTGGAGGCCATGCGTCAACCGGAGGAAGTGCAGCTGCACCCCGAAGGCGTCTCAGCACTGCCTCGGCAGCATCGGCTCCTTGCGCCCGGCAGTCGTCAAATAGGACTGCGCGGGCGCTATCGCCTAGACCAGCCCCTCGCTCTGCAGGAAACCATCTCACCTTGTTCAAGCTCTCAAGAGCGAAGGAAAGCGCGGGGCGTTGGGTCTTTTCGCTCGGGATGAGCAGCCGATTCAGTCCGGAGCGCCCGAGCGCAAAGTACGGGACCTTGAACGAGTGCGCTCCATCTCCTCCCAACGTCGTGCGCTTGACGGCACCCGCAGGTAGGTCTGGTAGCTCGAACGCGTCCGGATACTCGCCGTTGATGTCAAAGATGACGATGCGTGCACCAGGCAGCCGAACAATCTGCTGCAGCACAGCGGCCGTGAAGCAACTCTTTCCTTGCCCTGAACTGCCAAGCACGGCGACATGCCTGGACACCAGGCTTTCCAACCCAACGCGCAGACTCCCGCCTCCGCGCAAGTCTTCGCCAAGGATGATGGGAAGGTCTGCGGCTTCAGCATGTCCGAGTGCGGCGGCAAGCTCTCCTCCTGTGAGGGGAAATGCTTCGGCACCAAGAGGCGGTGTCGGCAACGAGTCGCTGACGAACTGAGTGGTGCCGTTGACTCGCGTAAGTTGCCCGACGACGACCCCGGTGACGTTCCGGAGCGGCTCCGATTGGTGAGCGCTCGAGCCGACACCCAGGCGATGGGCTTCCCGGGGCTCCGCGAAGCTCAGCGACAAGACCTTCATGACGAGCACGCGGCTGCCCGCGTCCAGCGCAAGCAGGCTGCCGACCTCTGTGACCGTGGTGACCCCTTGCTGATGGGCTGCCACCTGCCCTCGATGCATGTCGAGAAGGTTCAGCGTGACTTCGGCTCCATCAATCTGGACGACATACCCGATGGGCTGGCGGCTCCTCACGCGACGTCCTCCAAGCCGTCAGCAGCAGGTTCGGGCGGATTCAGCGGCTCCCGCAACGCCTTCTCCAACTTGCGCATGTCCTCGTCGTAGAGCAGCGGGTCCGGAAGCTGGTCGCCCAGCCTGTCGAGATACGCGTCAGCACCACCACCGATGACTGTGACTCTGGGGTTCTTCAGGGACAACAACTTCCGCAGCGACTCAGGCAATACCGCCGCCGTTACGTCACCCGTGAAACCCGGGAAGTACACGACCAACTGGAGCGTCGGGTTCAGAAGGGCCGAACGAAGCAGCCGGTTGATGTGCTCGTCGCCAAAGCCATATCCACAGGCGACCAGCGCCGCCTGGGGGCGCGACAAGAATTCGCTGAAACGCCTGAACAGCTCGCCGAGCACGAAGCCGATGGTCTGCATGTACTTCGCGGCGCGCGGCATGACCATGAGACCGAGCTCGGTCGCGGCCGGGTCGTCAAGGAACTTCTGAATCTGCTGCTCAGCCAAGTGGGCCTGCACCTCATAGACCTGCTCAGCCTCTTCCCGCCAGCTCAGCGAACCATGCAGCTTCGCCAGGTAGATGTTGTAAACGCCGAAGCGTGCTTCACCGCGCGCCTGTGTGTTTCGGTACCCCAGGTCGAAGCTCTGTGGCGAGAAGCGACGGCCGTGGACGCCGAGGAAGCCGTTGACAACCTGAAGGTCGATGGACTCCGCCGCCCATTCGATGGCAAGGTCGTAGTTGGTCGTGAAGACCCAAGGCGCAGCCTGGCCAGGCTGACGCGCTGCGACCAGCTTCTGCAGGATAGCGCGATGGTGCTGGAGTTGTTCGGCATCCGCCTCGGCGCCGGCGGGCGAGCGCCACCAATCGGGCTGGAGCATCGCGGCGCGAACAACCGCGCGGGCCAAATGTGCACGGGCGAGCTTCAGGTTAGGGAGGTCGGCGTGCCCTTGGCGGGTCCACTCCGCGAGGGCAATCTCCAGGGCGTCCCCGAGGCGCTCCACATTCGGAGCAGCCCGATTCAGGGGTTCGGCGTCGATGGCGTCAGCCGTGACGAACCCTTTTTCGTGCAGCCACTGCGCCTGGCCTGGCGAGACCTCGAGAAAGTCCTCCCACAAACTCCACATCGTCTTCCCGCCCGCAACCACCGAGGCACCGGCGCCGAGCAGAAGACCGACGTTCTCCAGCCGAAGCAGCGTCGCAAGATGTGCGCGAAGCTCAACCTCATCCTTCAGGGGCGTCGCGCCCCGGATACCGACAAATGCCATCTACCTCTCCCGGTCCATGTTCTTGGTATTCCGCCGCGCAAGGTGCAGCTAGCCGCTCGCGTCCTTGGCCAGTCTGCTCATCCGCTGCACCAGTTCACTCAGCGGAATGTCGTCGTTACCATTGCCGCGCCGTGCCTTCTTCAACCCAGCGCGTTCTTTCTTAAGCGTGTTGACGACGTAAGGCTGGTAGAAGGCCGGCACGTACAACGACGCCCCCGACGCCTCCAGCAAGCCCAAAGCGAGTTCAGCACTTACTACAGCCGGCTCCAGCCGAGTCGTTCGAAGGTTGCGAGACGCGTCTGGCAGGTACTGGCCGATGTCGTTCAACAGGGCATTGGCAGGGGCGCTGGACAGCAAGCTGCCTGCAGCCAAGAGGTGAGAGCGTCGGTGCGCGCGGGCAGCGGTGGCCGAGACGGTTTCGGTCCGCCTCCAGCCCTCCAGTCGCTGGCGCACTTCTGTAGAAGAAACATCTGCAGATTGGGAAGCCATGGCACCATCCGCCGGCACCAGTCCCGCATCGCTCGCTGGAAGGTCGTCGAACCGCTCAATAGCGGCGCTCTTGCCCCCAGCCTCTTGCAGACACCACCGCACGACAGTCGAAGTGGACCCCGGCACAGCTTGCTCGGTTCGGCCAAGTTCGGCGCAGGACTCTCGCTGGCCGGCCATGAAGTTCACAACCCGCTCGAACGCCGGGTCTCCCCAGGTCGCGAAGTGCAGGGCCTCCGTACGCGTCGTCGTCCCCCGCTCGTACAAGGCTCTCGACACCGTGAGCATGAATGGGTCGGAGCCAGGAATGCCGCGGACCAGCAGCGCATCGCCATGCTCGGTCGGAACAACTTCTGAGCCCAGCGCCTTGAGCGTCATGGACGACACCAGCGCACCGAACATCTGCTCCAGCGTGATGGGCAACTGCTCTCGCGCCATCTCGTCGTCCAGGGACGCGTAGATGGCGTAGAGCTCATCCGGAGTCAGCTCCATCGCCTGGGCGCGCTCCTGCGCCTGTTGCAGGCGCTGCCGAACGCGTTGCTCCAGTTGGTCGCGGGTGATTTCTTTTGCGGCCAGCTGCCGCAGGTCATTGGGCAGCACGGGAAGGAGGATGGTCTGCTGCGCGCCAACAGTGCCTGCCGCGCCGCCAATGCGCTGCTGCAGGCGCACGTACAGCTCTTCCTCGGCCGTGCCGGGATAGGCCAGGTTTGCGACATGGATGACGCTGTAACGTTGCCCTATACGGTCAATACGGCCGATGCGTTGTTCGACTTTCATGGGATTCCATGGCAGGTCGAAGTTCACCAGCAGGTCCGCAGTCTGAAGGTTCAGGCCTTCAGCAGCGGCATCCGTGCACAACAGGACATCGATGTCTCCGTTCACGAAGCGGCGCTTGACCTCTTCGCGCGTGGCGCTGCGCCACACAAGCGGGGCGCCGTCCATGTAGGCGCAACGCGGGCCCGTGAAGACGCCGACCCGCACGGCCGGCGCGCTGCGCTCAATCCAAGACTGGATGTCCAGCAGCGTGTCATAGAAGCGCGTGAACAGCACCAGTTGTCGGACGCGGCCGTTGGGCAGAGACCTGCTCTGCAGCACCTGCAGCAAGGCTCGCACCTTGGGTGACGGCTTCGAAGCCAGAACTTCAAGCTGCGCAATCAGCTTGCCGAGCTCGTCGTGTTCCCATTGCAGGTCGTTGCGGCTGCGGGTATGCAGACCAGCAAAGGTCACTGTTTCGTCGGCGCCTTCGTCCTGGTCATCGACGGCCTCTTCCCAGTCTTCTTCATCCCAGCCCTGCTGCTCGGGCAGCTCTCCGGCAATGGCAAGCTGCACCTTGTCGCGTCGGCGGCGCAGCGTGTCCAGAATCGCTTTGTAGCTGGACGCAAAGCGCAGATTGAAGAAGCTCAGCATGAAGCCGATGGCCGTGCGTTGCTGGCTGTGCGTCTTGACCTGCTCCGACAGTTCCTGGCAGTAAGGCTCGAACAGCTCGTACACGGCCCGGTCTTCGGCGGTCAGTTCGACGGTGGGAAGCAGCACACGTCGTTCCGCCAGATTGCCGGCCAACTTACCGTGCTCCCGGTACTTCTGGAGCAGGCCCCGGTTGTGCCGCATCATCACGCGCGACAACGGCGCCACCGCAAACAGCAGCCGGGTCACCGCCTTTCGCGCCGGCGCCACTGGTGCTGCCGGCGCGGATTCGATGGCCTTGAGCCATTGCTCCAAGTCACGGCGGTCTCGGCCGCGCAGCAGCGTGCGGCGCACGAAGCCGGCGACGGCCTCATCGTGCGCCATCACATGGCGGACGACCCGTGCCAGAAAGGCCCATTCCAGTTCTTCCAAGGCCACGCTGCGGCGAATCTTGCCCAGCAGGTCGTAGTAGGCCAGTGCAATCTGCGTCTCGTCTCCGAACGGCCCGAGTCGCCTGGTCAGCGCGGCGAGGTCTACGGCCTCAATCGGCTCAATCTGCATGGGCGTGGCCGTTGCCAGCCACAGGCTTCGCGACTTGGCGCGCAGGACATCCTTGGTGACCTTGAAGAGCTTGCTCCACTCGGCCGGACGCTCCGCCCACTGGGTCGGGTTCGACCGGCGGGCGTAGTGCGCCTCATCGAGCAGCACCACGTCCCAGTCCTCTGCCGCCTTCAGGTCCACCTGGCGCTGCTCGCGCACCAGCAAGCCGGTGGACACTATGTTCAGGTCCGTGGAGAACAGCGAGGTTGCCGGCTGCTCCAGTTCCTGCGGGAACAGTACCTTGTGCCGATTCTTGCCACCTGTCAGCGCACGGGTGAACGACAGGAAGAATTTGTCTGCCAGCTCACGCTGCCACTGAGGCGCCACGCTGGCTGGGGCGGCAATCAGGGCGCGCTTCACGAAGCCCGACAACACCAGAGAGCGCAGTGCCAAGCCGGTCTCGATGGTCTTGCCCAGGCCCACCTCGTCGCACAGCATCCACGACAGCGGCCAGCCGTCGACCAGGCGCCGCGCCACGATGCGCTGATGGGGCCAGGCCTCAATCGGGGCAGTCTCGATGCCGAGGTACTGCCCGTTGCGCATGCGAGGCGCGTCCTGGATGAATTTGAAGGCCAGCCATTCGCTGACCGAGGGCGTGATGTCCACCGGTCCAGCGCTCGTGCCATCCACCTCCTTGGGCGGTTTGGTGGGCGGGGCAACGTGGGTGCCATCCCACTCGGCAAACGAAATCAGCTTCTCCTGGACCGCGTCGGGCAAGGTGAGCACGCGGAACGCTGGGTGCTCATTGGCCCACAGCACCGCGAACTCTGCCTCGGCCTCATCTGTCCGTTCCCGGGCTTCTTCGCTGCGCCAGGCGCAGTGAACGTCGATGTTCTCGGCGTTCAGCATCAGCGCGGTCTTGGACTCGTTGAGTGAACCGGAGATGTACATCCGGTCGCCGGCCCCGTCCGCCAGCACCGCCCACTTCTCGTGGACATAGCCGTCCACCTGCGACTCCAGGGGGATGGCTTGGCCCGTCTGGGCATGCACGCGCAGCGCAACGCGCACCTCGAGCAACCCGGCCTTGACCATCCAGGCCAGCAATTCGACCCCCCGGGCTTCCGGCTCCGACCAGTTGGCCGGCTCACCCAGCGCGGCGTTCAGCCCTTCGATGAGTCGCGCTTGTTCACCTTTGAGGATGGCCTCGACGTCCCGGGGCTCCAGGTCAGCGCCCACCAGCAGGCGCATCTTGCCCTGCTTGTCCACGAAGGCCGAGAAGCCCTGCGAGGCGGCTGCCAGGGAGGTCGACCGAAAGTAGCCCGCAACCCGGTCATAGCGAGCCGCCCGCTGCAGCGCCGGGATGTAGAAGTCGTGCAGGATGCTGACGGCCTTCAGCCCGGAGGTCTTGTACGACAGCCTCCAGTTCCAGTCGCGAAAGACGCTCGGGGCTGCGGCCGTTGTCATCACGCCACCGCTGCAGACCGCATCCGCAGGCCGAAGAGCAGGCCATCGGCCGCCTTCTTCAGCGAACGGTCACCGCATTCCAGCGCCCACACCTCCAGCAGGTCGGTCACGCGCTCGATGTGGTCCTTGGCATGGGTTTCCAGATAGGCACGGGCCACTGGAATGTCGCCTTGGGCGTACTTGACCAAGGCGCCCTGCATCACGTCCCACAGGCTCTGCGGGCGCTCCAGTCGCTTGGCCGAGCGCTCGGCCGGCAGTGCAAGGCGCAACTTGGAGCCCTTGCGCAACACCGGAGCGTGGTAGCCCACGTCATCGCTGGCCTGGGCTTGCCCGCGGCGCCCGGTGGCTTCCTGGTTGTAGCCCAGCAGGCGGTCGCCCTCGTCCAGGCGGTAGCCTGCGGCCTTGGCCTCCATGCGCACGTTTAGCGACTTGGCCACGTTGTTGGCTTCGTCGAAAGCCATCGCGCCCAGGCCGAAGATGCCGAACAGCGTCAGCGCCATCGAGGTCTCGGGGTCCAGGTCGTCCACGGACAGGCGGCCGTGCGTGATGCGGCTGATTTCCTGGGCTGCCACCACGCGGGCTGCCTCGTTCATGGCGCGAACCGGGCCTACCGGCTCGTTGCCATCGACCACGGGCCAGGCCTCGGACAGCACCTGCAATGCGCGCCCGTACGACGCCACCATCCGGTCAACGGGGTTCAGCTGCAGCGGCTCGAAATCTCGCAGTGCTTGTCGCACCGACTCTCGGACCCTATTCGCCACACCGGTTCCGCCAATGCCGGTCCACGTGGACGGCAGGCGGTCTTCCACCGGGCGCTTGCGGCAGGTGATGAAGATGGAGCTTGCGGCTGCAGCAACCTCCACCTGGTGCGTGGAATGTCCGAATTCCGAATCGACAGGGAAGCTTGACGTAATTTCCCAGCCTGAATCGATGAGCGATTTGGTTAATGTTTCCCAAGCGCCCTGGTCTTTGTGGGTGAACATGAGCGTCATGAGCCCATTCACCTTCACCACTCTACGGCATTCCTCAAATATGCCTTGCATCAATTCTTGGTATCGCGCTGATGCGGCCTTGGCGGAGCCATCTCTTGCAGGATTGGCGACCGCTTCATCTGCTTTGTTTGTCAGCCTGCGTGTGAATAAATCTGGAAACGCGTGCTGCAACGTCCTCCGTTGCCAAACATAGAAGAAGTCCGACAATTCTGCATACTGTACGTTGTTATAGTAAGGCGGGTCCATGCATACTAGGTCAACGCTCTCGTCCGCGACTTCAGGCATTGCTGCGGCGGAACCACACGTAATCTTCACGTCCGGTCGGCCCTTTGTGGCCAAGTGAGTCTCTTTTGCCAGTTCAGCGATTCCGGTGAACGCCTCAATGATTTGACCCAGAGCCCAAGAACACCCTGAATTCGGTCTGGAAAACTTCATCTCCGCGAACGTCCACTTTAGAGAGAAGTCGTGTCGTGCAAATGTGTGACCAAGCTGGCGGCGCTGGGTAATCCATGTGCATTGCTTGCTGTTCCAGTCCAGCGCTTTATCCAAGGCGAACTGAATATAGAGATATACCGCTCGAGCCTTCTCCTCGCCCAATTCGGCTGCCATTGGCCCCCAAGCACCAATTAGAAGTTCGGCAAACTTAAGATGCCCAAGCAACTGGCGCGACGTAAACATGTCACTCCACCTGGTGATGCCGTATAAGCGGTGACCTCTTGAATAGTTGCTTTGCTCAGGAATAGATTCGGTCGGTATGAGGCCCAGTTCGTCCCAGCGATTCCAGTTGACTTTCAACGATTCTGCTGCTTCGCGCAGGCACTCAAGGTCCTGCGTATTTGGAGTTCTGAAGTACTTGACCTTCTCAGTTTTTAGCTGGCCGGCGCGAGCTCCACTGCTGAACCGTTGCAGTTCACCTTGACGTCCAAGCTTCGGCTGAAGCCGGACTGCCGACACGGCATATAGACGCTCTGTCCATGGTCCAAGGCTCGATTCTCCGCGGGCCTGCAGTTTTATTTCGTCTCCATCGATTGCTTGCTTGCAGTGAACGCAGTGCCCAACACCGTCACTTACTGTTCTGCCATCCGGGTCTTCACCGTTTGGGCCAAGGCCATTCCGTACCTTGTACGTCTCGAAGTGGACCTTCCCGTTCCGAGGCGCACCATCTGTAATGACCCGCACTGCCCAAAGGTCATCTGGCTCTTTAGAAAGCCAGTACGTATTCAGTAGTGGTGCTTCTCCATGGCAGTGCGGACACACAACCTGACGAACATACAAAAAGCCGGTGTAGTCATACTCAATTTCGAACTGCGAAATTAGCTCAGGAGTTTGAGCCAGATGCTGTCTTAGGTGCTCGCTTTCCGACTCCGGTATGGTCGAAAATTTCGAATAATCGTCCATGAAGCTCTCGACGCTTTCAACGATTCTTCGCCCCCACCTTTCGATATCTTTTGCGAGCCCAACTCCGAACCGGGCAGGATAGTCAACGGTGGCGTGCAAAATCGAAGCTGCGACCGGATTTAGTTCGTTGGCGACGACGGAGTGGCCTAACCGCAGAGCCTCGAACGGAATCGAACCGCCGCCAGACGTGGGGTCCAAGACTACAAGGCCACTGGTTTTAGGGGGATGGTCATTAGCAAATGCTCGGCCGTAGGCGTACAGGTCCTCAGCAGACCAACGCAACTCTCCCCCGAGGAGTTGCTTCACCTCAGGCAGCTTGGCGAACTCGATGCGAGCCGCCACGTGGGCTGGGTCGCCCATGATGCGAGTGACTGGCCACGCGTCGCCGAGATTGAATCCGGTAACGGTAAGAGGCTTGGTCTCCGCTTCCCATCGCTTCAGCACCGCATGGTTCGCAATCTCATCGCTGCCGGTACGGAGCAGCGCGATGGTTTGGCGCGCTTCGGTCCGTCGGAGGTTTTCGGCCTCAAATGCGCGCTGCGTGGCCGCCATGATTGGCAACCATTCCTTGCCCTGGCTCGCCTCGACACGCGCCAGCAGCGTACCGGTCAATGCCCAAGCCTGGTCTCCGAACTTGACGACTTTCCGCTCGATGCCAAGTTCCCGAACGAAGGTGTCAGGGTCGGTATCAGCTGGTGCGAGAGATGCCACGATGGCAGCCCGAGATGGCGTGAGCGGGCGACGTGCCCACCAGACGTGCAGGAAGTAGAGCGGCGGCAGTGCCGAGCTGGCACCGCGCTCGCGCTGGGTCTCTGCCCCCACCTGGTGGCAGGGGAAACCGGCTTCAATCAGCCGCAGGTCGGTTCTGATAGTCATCGTTGTTCTGTACTCGTTTTTACTTGGTCCGCAGCGACTCGAGCATGCGAGACACGCCATCGTCATTGGGCTGCCCTCCCAGGAACAGCCGCAACCCAGAAATGGCCCAGCGGTTGGCGTCGGGTCCGAAGTCGGTCACGCGTGACAGCCAGTACAGCGCCTCTTCACGCGAGAACAGCAGCACCCGCCGGGCTAGCAGTTCGACGCGGTCGGCATCCGGCAGCCGTTCCTGCAGGCGGAAGATGAGCGCCAGCTTGGCGCCAGCTTCGTCGTCCAGGGGCAGGGTCACCCGTTGACGCAGGCCCTCCTGCGTCAGAAAGCGGTCAACCTGAGTCGGCACGCCTGAGGCATCGACCACCGAGGCGCAGGCCTTCTTCAGCAGGGGCAACAGGCGTCGCAAGGTCTCGCCCTTGACAAAGCCACGTTCGGCCCAGTTCTCGCCGCGCTTGCGCTCAGCCTCGTCTCGGCTGACGCGCTCCTTCACAACCAGGATGGGTGGCGGCTGGTCCTTCCACTCTGTGATGCGGAGGACGAACGGGGCGCTTTTGACCAAGCCCTTGAGCTGTCGGTCGTAGTGCTCTTGGAGGGAGACTTTCGTGGCCATGGGTGTGCGTCGTCAGACGCCCTTTAGTTTTTTGACGAGCCCGCAGTCGGCGACGGGGTCTTTGATTTCCAGCTCGGCGCCGGTGCTGGAGCCCACCTTGGCCACGCTCATCAGCACCTCGAACAGTTCCTGCAGGGCCTTCATGTCGGTGGCGTTGGCGTCACTCAGCTGGAGGCGCAAGGTGCCGCCGCCAGGCAGCACGAGGTCGAACACATCGAGATAGTCGACCTGGGACTTGCCGCCCTCGGACGTGTAGACGCTGCCCAACCGCTTGAGCAGGGGAAGCAGCTTGGCTCGCGACTGGTCGGCTTCGATGCGGAAGCTGGGCTTGGCATTGCCGGTCAACCAGCCGCGCTCGGCGGCCTTGGCGCGGGTCACGATGGTGTGTTCCGTCGTAACGTTGTCCAGCAGCGTGCTGCCGCCGGTTTTCAGCTCGGGCTTGTAGGTCTGCTCGGGCTCGCCCACGTAGTAGCCGATGGCCTCTTCGCTGGCCAGGCTGTGCAGAGCGTCGAGCACCATGTTCTGCGGCACGTTGCCGTGCTGCGCCGCCACGGCAGTCACCACATCGGCGACCTTGGCTGCCCCCTGATGGATGACGGCCTCACGGGTCCAGTCCTTCACCTTCGCCGGGCTAACGCTGCCGGCCATCCAGTCGCGCTTCTTGGCGCCCGGTTCAGTAACGATGCCCCAGCCCGCCTCTTCGAGGTTGACATCGATGGGCACTCCGCCTTGTTCGCGGGCGAAAAACTTGTCCGGCCGGTCGTTGTTGTCTTGCAAACGGTAGACGCACCAGTAGCCCTGGACAGCCCCTTGGCGCAGGACGCGGTCAAGCAGGTCGGCTTTCTCCAGTACGGGCCAGCTGCGCCGCTGGTTGAAGTTGTCCCGCAGCGTCTTGATTTGCAGGGCGTCCACCGCGTCAAAGAACAGCTTGTTCAGCTGCAGCAGCTTTTCCTGCGTCAGCGCGTCTTCCTGGGTGATGAGTTCGCCGTCACCGCGCAGCACTTCGCGGACCTTGTGCACGACGGCAGCGCCAGAGTCACCGCTGGAGGTGCGGACTTCCTTGCGTGCCAAGTTGCCCGACGCCGAGGGATACCAGAGGGTGTCGTACAGGCGAACGGTTTCGGTCTCCAGGGCCTTCTCGCGCTCAGCGCGTTGCGCACGAAAGTTGTCGGCCTCGAGGTGCTTGTCGGACAGGCCGTAGGCGCCCGGCTGTTCCGCCAATCGGCGCATGGCGATGACCTGCTTGGCGATGCCCAGCAGCTTCTCGAAGGCCTGAGAGGTGCGCTGGGTCTTGTCCTCGTTCCAGGGGCCGTCTTGCACAGCCTTGCAGGTCTGGGGCAGGAGCAGCAACAAGAGGTTCTGGTTGCGCCGCGGGCCTGCGGCGGCCTCGGTGACCATGCGCTCGACATCCACGGACGCCGTGCCGAGTGCCACGACTGCCAGCTGCGGCTGGCCAGGCTTGTCGTCGACGTGGCCAGGCTCGAACACGTCGTGCACGATGCGGAAGACGCCAGCGCCGTCCTTGATGGCGCTGCGCACGATGCCCGAGACGTACTCCTGGGCAAGCGCATCGGTGACGCCGTTGCGGATGCTGCCCAGCGCACGGTTGACGGACGGGTCAAGGCTGGCGTAGTGGCGCCCGTCCCGCTCGCGCAGGTAGAAGGCCTCGTCCTTCAGCGCCTTCAGCGCCATTTCCACCTGTGGGCCTGACATGTCGGGCATCACGCAGGAGAGCTGCGCGTCCTGCTGGGTGATGCCGAACAGATTCGAGGCCAGTCCTTCAGAACGACCGGCCAGGCTGTGCAGGAAGACCGTGCGCCAGACGACCATGTGCATCGGCACGCCTGCCGGGTGTGGATTGCTTCGGTCGCACAGCTCTGCACGGCTGTAGCCCGCCTCCATCTCAGAGGAGCCGGGGCCGCCGACATCCGTATTGACGACGACCTGGAGCTCACCGCTGCCGGTGCGGCCCAGCAGCTCATTGAGGATGCGCTCGTCCTTGAGGTCGATGTCGCCTGTCTGCACGATGGCCAGGGGACGTTTCTTCTCCCACAGATTGCGGATGACCAGCGAGAGCATGCGCAGCACACCGCGCGTGCCTTGGAAGTTCTCCACCGACGCGAGCTTCTGGTTCAGGAACTCGATGAACGTGGGGTGGAAGGGGTAGAAGTTCTGGATGCGCTCGATGTAGTCGTTGCCCTGGGCGTGCGCTGGCAGATAGCTGGACGATGCCTTGTAGGCCTGGCCGAACTCCTTCGCAACGTCGGCTGCACGGCTGGAGTCGATTTGGGTGAACAGGCGACGCGCCAGCAGGCGGGAGAGCTCTGACGCAGCGACAGGAACCACCGTGGTCGCCGCGCGCGCCACGACACTGTTCGTGCCCTCGGCAGCTTTCTCAGCCAGCGCAACCGCCTCGGCCTCGGTGACGTCCTTGCCCATGACCTTGCCGACCACGTCCTTGAGCGACTTAGCCTGGCGGGAGAACGCGTCGCTGGCTCCGGACAGCGTGATGACCACGGAGAGACCGGCGTTGGTCTGCGCGTAGTTCAGCAGCGTCATAAGGAAGGCCTGCAACTGCTCGGCGCCGTTGGCGCGAGCAGCTTCGAGACGGGTGGCGTATTGCGCCATCTCGTCCAGCATCACCAGGACCTTCTTGCCGCCGAAGACGGCCTTCATGAACTCCTTGCCGGGCGCCGAGAAGCTGGTCACCTCGTCCGACAGGGACTTGTAAAGGGCTTCGCCGCCGACCTGGTAGGCCATCTCGCCCCACAGGGTGTAGGGCTGCACCTTGGCGCCCTTGACGGCCTGGACGGGCAGCTCGTCGCCGACGATGCCAACGACGACCACGGCGCCTTCCTCAGGCAGGTACTTGTCGTCGAGCAGCGCGCCAGTGATGCCCGAGAGCGCCTTACCGCGCTTCGCAATGTGGGTCAGACCGATGAGGGTGTGGGTCTTCCCACCGCCGAAGCCGGTCTCGAGGCGATGGACCGCCGGAGCGGACAAGTCCCCAGACAGGCGCTGGAACACGTCGCCGAGCACCTGGCGCATGCCGTTGGTCGGGTAAGTCGCCTCGGTGAAGAAGGTCTTGGGGTCGGTGTAGACAGCACTGGTGGCGCTGGCGCCACCTTGGTAGTGCTCGAAGACCGCCGAGAGGCTGGCTGTAAAGACTTCCGGGTTGAAGCTGCCGGTGATGAGGTCCGGCCTCGGTTGACAGGCTTGGTAAATCGTCGTCATGCAGTCCCTCTGGTGTTGTTGGTGCCCTGAACTTCGCTAATCACATCGACTACCTCAGGAAACGGCAGGTCATGCCGAGTGAAGTAGTCGATAACTAGTGTCTCTAAGGTATTGGCCATGCTTCGGTGCTCTCGCTCACCAATGTGCTTCAAGGCAAGTTTGATTTCTGGAGTTGTCTTGATAGACAAAACCTCGGTCTTGCGCTGGGTACTCACGGCATGCCTTAGGTGGGTAAGTAGAGGGATGCCATCTTACTTACTTGGTGCGAGTCGTAACAAATTTTTCGCGTCCACAGCAAAACGTGCTTGCTCGGTCGCCCACTCGGCACACTGCTTAAGATGAAGTATTGCGCCCCATTGCCCTTCCTCTGCGGAACCAGGCATCGCGAGATTGTTCGCTACACAGGTTTCCAGGTCACTTAAAGGAAAAGGAAATCATGTTGAAGGTCACAAACAACACAGCAAGCGGCGCAATCGGCAACGTCCCTTCCCTGCTCCTCGGGTGCCATCGCGCACGCTACGCCGAACTGCTGAGCCCCACGGAGGTGGCCGAAATAGCTGCCGATGCAGGGCTAGAAGCAGCCCCACAAAGCTGGGTCATCCATGCCGAGCTCTCAAGCGAAGATATCGAACATCTGACGCAGCACCCCAAGCCACCGGCTCGGTTGGTGGTGCAGGACTTCGATGGCGGCCTGCCCGTCGTCATCCTCACTACTCAAGTCGAAGGTCTGCGATTCCAGTGGGCTGTGCCGATGTGGGAAAAGGATGCGCAACTATGGTTGCGCGACTCGGTCGAACGAGGCCACATCACGTTGATGCTCAACGCCTTCGATGCGTCGGTCAGCATGGTCATGATGACCGCTTGCGACATGCTGCGTAATGACGAAGCCCTCCTCAGGGCGGCCACCGTGCAAAAGCAGCTGATAGGCAAAGAGCATTTGTTTCACATGCTCAATGCAGGCCTGTACCTTATGAACGATACATCTGGCAAATTCGCCCGTACCCAGGAGCCTCCGTTGGACAGCCGGGTCATGGTTGCCGGACGTGGTGCAAATGCGGTGCTCTTGATGAACACCTTTTTCGCTGCAACTCAGGCGGCTCAAGCGCTCTCGACCGGGGCCGACGAGGTCATTCAATAAACCTTGCACAAGGGCCGCGAAGCGGCTGATTCATGGAGGGGCTGCCACACTGGTAGCCCCTCTTTCTTTGCAGTGAGCACGGTAACCCAGGTAACGAGGTAACGGAAGGCGTCTTGCCTCGAGGCAAGATAGCGCAGCAGGCTGGGCAAGGAAGGTTGGTCAACCGCCTTTGATGAGCTGGGAGCCCTCCACGCAATGGCAGGGCGGGCAGCGAACGCCCTGCCCTGCCTCTAAGAGAGTTTTCTTTATTAAGAAGTAGTACTGCCCTCGTCTTTTCGCAGCAAGTGCTTGTGGGCGTTCAGCTTTTTCCAGAACGGCTGCTCACCAAATGACGCGTCGGAGACCACGAAATGTCCTGCCCTCGTCATATCGCGGGCGCGCGGTTCGGCAGCCGGCCGAGACGCTGAGGTCGGAGCGAGAGACTCTTGCGGAGCGACACAATCAGCACCTGGCTTCGAAAGAGTCCGGGTGACGGTCGCGACTGTGGCTCCCAGCTCCACCCGCCACCGCTGCAGCCGACCGATGGAGCGCAATGCAGCACGCACATCGCTTAGGCGTCGCCGCTGTGTACTGGCGGGTGTCAATCCGCTTCCCAAAGGCCACAGCCGAGCAACCAGCGTTTCGTGCCCGATAGCCATCGTCTTGCCGACGCCGAGACAGGTCGACAAAAAGGCATGGACCAACATCGCCGTCTGCGAAGGTAAGCTGAGCCGCTCGGACATGAGCACCTGAGCGTAGCTCGGCGCCAGCAGCGCAGCAGCCAGTCGGTGATTCAACGCGACATGAACGCGCTGGTCGTCTCCGAGCAGCCAGCTCACCAATCGGCACGAGCGCACCTTGCGTGTCGATTCGACCCGTTCCCAGACCGTCACCTCGCACAGTCTCATCAGCGACTGCCTTCGGCTTTCTGTCACCTGGCCTCCCACGCTCTTGCCGCCGCAACGGCGATGCAGTTCACTCCAGCTGCAGTGCAGCTTCAGGGTAGAAGGCGCATCCACGAGCGGTGCAGCACTACCGACGTGCAGCCCCGACCAAAGCAAGGCTCCGACTTCGCTGTGGTCGGTCTCATCCAGCATGTGCTCTGCCGGACGCCGTCGATGCTGCTCCTGTGCAATCTCGAGCAGAGCTAGTAACAGCGTCTGTTCCGGTGCCCCCATCGCTTCGCGTGCGCTGAAGCGCAGCGTCACGCCAGCGTACTCGAACTGCTCATTGAGCACCGGACGGGGTTTGCTGTCTTTAGCCAGCGGCCGGAACAACTGGCACAACCCGAAGGGATGCGCGAGACGAACAACGCGTGGCGCAGTTGCAATGGCGGCTACGGGCTTTCGACTCATGCGACCTCCCCGGCAGGGACCAGCACACCGTTGGGACCTCGGGCAACGACCATCGTGCTGGGTGTTTCGATGTAGTTCGCCTTCGGTACGTCGAGAAGCACATGCTTATGCAGACTGTTGAGGGGCAGTCCATGCTGCTTCGCAGAATCCCGGGTGGGACGGCTGAGGTTGAGCTGCCAGCGCACAGCATTCATCAGTGCTGTGGACCCCCGTCCCGCATCCGCGCTCCCGCCGTAGCCACTCAGGGCTGCAGCGCGACTGGCATGGTGAACCAACAGCCAAGCTGCACCCGTCGACTTGGCATAGCTCGCGATATGACGAGCAAGGGCCTTCATGGCCGTCGAGTCGTTCTCATCCGCGTTGTGAAAATCCCGCACTGGGTCGAGGACCACCAGGCGAGCACCTTCGCAAGCGCGACGCAGCAGGTCACCGGCGGGTGTCTTGTCCCAGTTGTCGCCGAGCAGGTTGACCTGGTCGCTGCCGGCCAGCGCATGGATGCCCAGGTTCTTTTCAAGAAGCTCCGCTGCCAGTTCGGGGTCGATGTCCAAGGCCGCAAGTTGGACGCTCATGATGGCGTGCAGGCGCTGCCAGACGACATTGGCGGATTCCTCGGCGAGAACCAGCACCACTCGCTCTGGCGTTTGTGCTCTTCCCGAGATACCACCGACCAGTCCGCCCAGCAGTGGCGTGCCGGTTGCCATCGCAATACCCATTTGCAGCGCCAGCATCGTCTTGCTCACCGCGCCGGGGCCAACAACGAGGCCCACCGTTTCCGCCAGCAGTCCGGGAAGGACATGGTCCAACGCCGGTGGCTCATTACGCAGCATGTACCCGATGTTGAGTGGGCGAGAAAACACGTTCTTCATTGCCTCAGTCATGGTTCAGGCCCTCCACACGCTGAGCGAGCCAGGCATCCACATCGGCGGCCCGCCAACGCAACAGCCGTGTCCCCTCAATACGCAGCCGCGGCGGCACTGCGGCCGGGTTGCGGCGCAGGTCCTTGCGGATGGTTTCCGGGCTCCGGCCCAAGAGGCTTGCGAGGTCTCTCAGTACGAGGACCGACTTCGTTTCTGACATTTATTTGCTCCACGCCGATGGTCGGAGCACGAGAGCGACCGGCGGCGCCCTCTCGTGCCCGCTGGCGCCACAAAACGGCTCCAGCTGGCACGTCTAGGAGCATGTTTTAGCCTGGCAAAAAAAAGCGGCCACCAGGGGCCGCATGACGAAGCCAACGAGTGCTCTTGCAAGAAGGCGACTCGCGGTCCCGAGAACGACGGCTAGTCCGTCTCGTCGTCAGGCATTTCGCCTGCGTAACGCTCGTTGTTGGGGTTCAACTGGTCCGAATGGTTGTCCTGCGCATGGTGATATGCATCGTTGTTCGGATTCATGCTGTCGCTACGGTCATCGTTCGGTGTGCGTCCCATGGAAGTACCTCTTGAATAAAACTTGATGAATAGAAAACGTGAATGGTGTCGCGCCAAGGCTTGCAGCCTGTGGCTGCATCACTTCGAACGAGGCGGATTGTTGCCACGTCCGGGACCAGAAGGATTGCCGGTCTTGCTAGGGCCATTGGTGGGGGTATTGCTCATAAATTTCTCCAAGGTCCCGGAAAAAGGACGAGCTGCGCCGTGCCCGGGACCACGCCCCGTGCAGCTCGATTCAAAAAAGGATGCTTGGTTAACGACTAACCGGTCGGAACTTGAGAAGTTGCCAGTGCTTCTTGAAATGAGCGATTGAGCTTGGCGCAGACGTCCTCTACGCTGGTATGGCTCCACGGCACCGATTTATGACGGCCACTATCAGTCAGCTCGGCAAGGGAAATGCTCAATCGCGTTCCAAAAGGAGGAGGACAGGCAAACGTCTTCCACTCTCTGATTGGAATTTGGTCAGCTCTCACGCGAACATCAATCCGTCCTGGAGCCGCATCGACAGACCAGTATTTCAGCGGCCATTCAGACAGATGCGGCAACAGTGCCTCCCAAAGGCCCGAGCAAAGCCAATTCACCACGATGAGCTTGGCGCGTCCATCTTTAGAAAAGCTAGCCAAAGTGGACGCAGGCATTTCGGATACCGCGCCGTGATGCACTTCAAGCAACGTCTCTTCGGAACTGGCTTGCTGGGCTTCAACCTCCTGCGGCGAGAGGTACTTCTTAAGCAGAAGGCAAAGGTTGGCTATGACAGAGGGCGACTGAATGCCGTCGGACGTTTTCACATAGTCGAAGTATTCATAGGCGCCATTGCTCATTTGGTCGAGCCAAAAGCCGTCGTTGTCTGTAGGGGCGACCCAAATTAGCCCCGCTTCAGTGGGCTGGCAACGCACAAACCGCATCTCGCGTACCCATTCGGGAATCCTCATGTGCATCCACGAGACTTTGAACCAGGGCTTTTCGTCGCTGAATGTGATGACGGAATCGCCGAATGAGCTGGACTGTCGAACGTCTGCCCACTCAGCGCGCAAAGCCTCCCTGACCCCATGGATTCCGCCAAGGAGCTCATGTCGAATAGGTCCTGGCGGTCCACTGGCGATAAGCAGCCAAAGTCCTTCATGGCCTACAGGTCGCAGCATCTGGCGCCGCGTCATTCCAGTGATGGCAGAAAGTGTCGCCCATCGTTCCCTCGATGCGCTTAAAGGAGCGATTTCCAGCTCCCGATTCAACTCTTCAGCCAATTCCCTTACAGGGTCGTCATATCCGTATTCTCGGAAATATTGGAGGGCATTTTCGAGCTCTGGGATGGTCTCTTCTTGCACGCGTTTGCGAAGCAACGCCTCCAGCTCGTTGACATAACTGGGGGCGGGCTCGGGCGTGGGAAACGGGTGTTCGCCACGCAGAATCTCGACGGGCGTTTTCAAGACAGTGGCAAGGTGCTGAGCCAACCCAGCATCCAGAGTGCCCTTCTTTTCCCAACGCTGGCCAGTGTTTTTGAGGCTTGCCTGGCTCGACGAACGTTTTTTGGCTAAGCGGTAAACCTCTTCTGCCAAACCCAACTGGGTTAACCCCGCTTTCTGACGCAAATGCGCGAGCACTGCGGTATCAATGCGGGTAGTCGGTCTGCCTCGTGATTTCTTGTGTTGAGCCATGTGGCGAATCATCTCGCCCGGCAGTTTTGTTGTCCATAAAAATAAAGACAACAAAATTCAAAAAATCAAAGCAGAGGATTGGGATGTCCGCGCCAGACTTGCTCACACGCATCCACCAAGACGGCGTTTTCCAGCGGCGACAGCGTCAGCAACCGCTCCAAAAAGACGCGTAATGGATTGCCAACGTCCAGTTCTTCCAACCCCTCTATCCCGTGCGCGTCCGCCACCATGCCTGCCAGCGAGTAGGAAGGCTCCCAGGTCCAGACCGGTGTGCACTGGGCATTGAGAAGAAGGTCGAACTCAGCAGAAGAAAACCGACCTTTGAGGTGCTCAGTCGCTGTCTCCAACAGCACGAAGTAGCGCGCGCTGGCTTGCACCATCGGAACGCCACACGGAATGTTCAGGGCGTTACTTTCACGGCCTTCCAAGGACTCCATGAGCCGCTGAAGAGCGTATTCCTCCGGGACGGAATAGCGAGACATCACATCCTCGGCGGCGAGCAGCAGGTTGTGGACGGTTTCAGAATTCAAAGGAATGCGAGCGTCGTTATGCAGGTCTGACATGTTTGAGTCTTTCAAAAATTTAGCGGTGTCAATCAAAGGACCCCGGTGATGGCCGGTGGTGTCCTGTCGTGTTTGCTGACGCCACCAAGTGGCTCCAGCTGATAGGTCTAGGTCGGGTGTTTATTCCTTCCGACAAAAAAGAAGGGGCAAGCCATGGCTTGCCCCTTGTTGGTCAATCAATCACTTCATCGCTACTGCGCCGGCAGGAGCAATACCCTCTGCGTCAATCAGCTAAATCGCGGTGTCCTCTGAGCACTTCAGCTTCAGACTCATCATGAATCGCTGCCGCCCGCTGCAGCCAGCGCACCATCTCCGGCAGCTGGTGCATACCAAAAACATCTCGTCCGGAAGCTTCGATGTACATGGCCACCAGTGCACGCTTCGCAGAGAGGGTGAGTTCGCTCATATCAGCCGGCAAATTCCTCCGCGCGACCGGGTCGTCGAGCATTTGCGCCATCGCGCGGTCCAATGCGTCTACCTCCGGTTCCCGCGGGGTCACAAAGTCAGACATGGGAATACGACCGGCAACCATCTTGACGACGACTGGCGGTACACCCAGGTAGTGAGCACAACTGACGGCAAAGTCGTCACTGATGTGACGTGCCTGTCGAATGCCGCTGCGCAACTGGTTGACGTAGCCATAGGTCACGCCCAAACAAGCTGCCATCTCGCGGTACTCCTGACGGCGCCGACGGCATTCATCAAACAGCCAGCCGATGAGCGGACCACCGGGCGATGCGTACAAACGGCTGACTCGCTCTTCCCTGGAGTCATCCTCCAGGGCAAGCGCCTGGGTGGATGTCCTTTGGGAGTTGACTAGGTTGGCTTGCAAACAAATATTGGAATTCATCGATGATGTGTCCTGTAGCACATGCACATGCATGCCTCACGTGTAGTCACCGATGAGATTTTTTCGTTGGGCCAACTGCAAAGAACAAAACCGCTCCCTAGACCTTGCACAGCACCGCCATAGAGATTGCGAGGGCCCTGGCTTATGAAGCTTTGCGCGCCTTCACAAAGCCCTTCTCTTGCAGCGCACGCAACAGGCTCTGGCGACTGCCGTCCAGCGCCTCGGTCAGCTCAGACCAAAGGCGATACGTTCGGGTACTGCGCGCACCCCCGACAGGGGCGTAACCATAGGCCCCATCGCGGACCGAGGCAGCGGCTGCCTTCACGGCGGCCAGTGCTTCTGCCATCCTGTCCGAAGCTGCGGGCACGGGCTGTGGAGGCCGAATCGGTGCGCCATCTGCCAGACGAATGGCGTCCAGCGCTTGCAGCGCCGGTGCGAGAGTGGAGCGCAGCACACGCCGCTCCTGGCTGAGCTGTGCAGCCTCTGACAACAGTCGCGTGGCCTCCGCGATACGCCACTGCGGGTCTAGCGCTTTGCGCTCCCGGGCCGCACGGGCCTGCGCTGCAGGCCGCAGAACCTTGTCGCGCAACTGCTCCTGCTCAGTCTCACTCAACAGCGGCAGGAGCTGCGCAGGGATGGACTCGGCATCGGCGTCGATGACACCGACATAGTCTTCAGTCGGATACCCGTGCGGCACGCCAGGGCCGACAGGCACCCAGCGTCGCCGGTAGAGATAGGCACGACGGCCTCGGATATTGATTTTCATGAAAGGCTCCCGGCAGCCCGACGGGGCCCCGTGTGACGTGTAGACACCTGACGGATGTCTAGGGGATAGACGCCCGGCTGCACCACGGAAACGCGAATGCCTGTCGACAGGGGTTTCGGGAGAACCCTCTGCTTCGGATAGAACGGTTTCTGCAGACGCCCGGCCCGATGACAGCAAAGGCCCGCCTTCGAGGACAACAGCGGGCGGACGGCCGGGCGTCCAGCCCGGGCCCTTGTGGAACCCGTTGCTGCGTGCAAGAAGCACGAATGGCTTTGGTGAACATCTGTGGGAGTACAGCTGCTCGCGACAGGGCCGGTGAGGCGGTGCGAACCGCCGCCGTCCCCGCGCGTGCCGTCATTGGAGGAACGGGGTGCACAGCACCTCAACCGGCCGGGGCCCCTGGGCCGCCCGAAAGAACGGATGCTTCTGGCGGACTTGGGGTCAGCCGGGGCCGCAGGGCACGCCGTGAGCACAGTTGCGCAAGCCGTCCTGAGGTACATCCGCCCTCGCAAAAACATCTGCGGACGGCGGCGGTTCGCACCGGCGAAGCCGGGCGATGGAACAGTGGCGTTGGAAGCACGTCGCGACGAAAACGCGACTGACGCACGCACGCAGCGTGCGAGACCTCCAGCGGGGAAAGACATCTGCCCCATGCCCGCTGGAGGTCGTGCAGTCGGACATCGGTGCCACCAAGCACATGCGGGTCTCGCGAGGTGTGCTGGGTGGTGCGAACGGGCAGCGCGACAGCGATGCGTTCGCTACACGAGGGAACCACCGGTACGAGGCCCGACAGCACCGCACGGTTGCTCAGGGGGCCGGTGGAATCAACCACCGGAGTCCTGACAATGACAACACACCCCGACGACACGCCCGACTCCACCCCGGAACCGGCCACCACTGCCACAGGTGCAGAGATGCAATGCACCCACGGGAGAGCTGCGCCTGTCCCTGAGATGCAAGAGCCCCTGCCTGCGACAGCAGAGGCATCCCGGAAGGTTCCCCGAGGGCTGACGGCACGCATCGGAACATGGCCTCTGCAGGAGGCCATTTGGCTGCGCTCGCTGACCTTGGCCAACCGCTTTCGGGTCATTCGTACCGTCGATATTGCAGTGCACTGTTTTGCAGAGCGACCGTTCAAAGCGGCTCTGAGTGCGGCGCAAAGAGCGGTCCGTGGCATGTGCAAGGCACGATTGCTTGCCAGGTACCGCACCAGCCGCTTTATGACTGTCTACGGCATCACCGAACGCGGGGCGGCATGGCTGGAGGAACGTGACGTTGATGCCGCAGCGTCTGTACGACGCGTCACGGACATGACGAACCCGGAGCATCGGCTGTGGGCTCAGTTTCTGACACTCTGCTCGGAGGCGCGAGGGCTGGCAGCGATGGCTGAACAGGAGTTGCTTCAGGTTCTCAGCACAAGACTCGGCTCAGACGGCTCTGTCGCGCAAGGCCTGCTGCAGGCGGCAACCAAATCACCCGGGAAGCGCAGGGTCCTGAACCTTCGACCTGACGCGGTGGCCATCGAGTCCGATGGAGTGACGTGGTTCGAGGTGGACCGCAGCGCGCGCGGGTCAGACCGTGCCGCCTCCCTCAAATCGCTGGTGCTCTCGGTGGGCGCGGCCACCACGCTCGGCCCCGTACTGCGCCGGGTCGTCGTGTACACCCGCACCGAGCGCATCAAAAGCCGTGTGCTCGCGACGCTGGCAAGCCTCGCCGCAGAGACAGCGCGGCACTCGCTAGCCGAGGGGCGCCGTCGGCTGGTGTCCATCGACGGGCAGCAATTCGAGGTGTGGCTCACGGTAGAAGAGCGGATGAAGGACGGGCGCCTGCGGCTCGTGGACGTTGTCGCCGGACATGTGATGGTGCAGGAGTTGCCCGTTTGGTTGCCGCGGGTGCGCATGGATGGACGCGGAGGCTTCTCCACGCAGGGCTGGTTCACCGATAACTATTTGCCTTACCGCAGGCCGCCGGGCATGACCCCGTGGCCACACCCCATCGGGTTATTGCACCCGGTTGATAGCGCTACGCGCATCCATGGCGAGTCACGCTACCCACCTGCGGTCACGAAATGACATGCGCGCAGTGGGGGCCGCAACGGCCAGCCGCCTGGATTCGAGGCAAGTGTGACTGGTGTCTATACGAACTGCGCGATACCGCGCTTTGTAAGGACAACCATGAACAGATTGAGACAGCTCACATACGAGCCATCGAAGCACAACCTGGAGACGCAGTTTGCCATGGGGCGCCTGATGTCTCCTGCAGAAGTCGCCGCGGCCACGCGACATCGCCCTCATCATGAGACAGAGTGCTACGAGCAGCGCTGGATGCTCTGCGGAGACGTCAAGGCAGCAACCTATGAGCTTTTCTCACGCACTCCAGCTATCGCTATTCCGTTTCGCGTGAGCGCATTTACTTCGACACCTGGCAGCCGCTGGGGAGTGGTAACGCACCAAATCGAAGGCCACCAACATCGATTCGTTCTGCCTCTTTGGGAACCGGCCTCTGCAGCGTTCTTCCGTGCGATGCCCGAGGCACGCCATGGTTTCTCGCTGGGGCGCGCCGGAGAGCTGCAGGCGGTGGTGATACCGGGTCAACCCACCGGCGAGGAGGACATTCAGCCACTGCTGCGGTTGTGCACAAGCGCCCAAAGGCCGCCTGCAGAAGCGGGTCTTGGCGACATGCTAATGGCGATGCTGACGCTCGGTCGCGCAGATGCCATCCCGAGCTTCGTGATGGGGCATGAGGTGACTGATGTGAGTGTCTCCATGCTCACTTCCGGTCATGCGCTTACCGAGGCTTCACCGCAGGAGACCGTGCACTGACCCGGAACGAGCCAGGTTGCTACACGAACAAGGCAGGGCATCCGCCCTGTGTTCAAAAAGGACATCGAATGCAAGTTTTTGGAAACGTTGCCACCCAACCAGAGGTGAAGAAGAGCAAGGTCAGCGGCAAGGCGTACTTCGAATTTCGCCTGGCTGAGAGTCAGCGCGGCGTTGATACCGAGCCCACGTGGTACACGGTGCGGCTCATGAAGGACAGCAAGCCGTTGCTCGACAGGGGCGATTTCGTGAAGGTCACGGGCAAACTCAAGACGGACTTCTATCTGTCACGTGAAGGCAAGCCGACGGGCACGCTGCTCATCATCGCTTTTGAGGCAGCAAAGATTGGCAAAGCCTCTGCCGTTGCTGCGGAGGTAACGGGGTAACAGTCCACAGGCAACTGGGTCATTGAGCTGATTGGGCCTCTCCGCATCCCTGGGGAGGCCTTTTTTGCGAGTGAAGCGTCGCGGTGCTTCACTCGATGAAGGCACGGTTTTTCAGAGGAACTACGCCTCCATATAAAGCCAATGCCTAGAGGTAACTTCTACATCTCTAGGCACCGCAAATGACTGACCAACCCGTTCACGACCGTCTGAACAAGGAGCAACTCGCCCAGCAGCTAGGCATGAGCGCCCGCACCATCGACAATTTGGTAAGACGCAACGAGCTTCCGCCGGGCGTTCGCATGGGGCGCCAATGCTATTGGAGTCGCACCGTGGTGGACCGTTTTACCGAGAGAGCATTCGCGGCCCAGGAAAACTGGAACCCACTGAAATCCCGGCGCGGATGAGGCTCACCAGCCCGCACGGGCTGGTGGCAACAGACCTGACGAGCCCTCAAGTCTCTCTCGGCCGTCGAGCCGACTTCGCGACGGTGCCGTCCTGGTCCTTCGCGAGAGCGGGGGCTACGTGTACCAGCCTTTCACCACCTCCCCAAGAAAACCTGCGTCCCTCAACCGTTGCCGATGTAATCGGGTGAGCGCCTTCGCAGGTATGGCGCTTGCAGGTTCTGGTGCGCGGAGAACTTCAGGGGGCTCGACTGGCTTTTCATTCGGAGAAGGCACGGTGGCAAGCGTTTGATGCCTTGCCATCACAAGACTATTGCGCCCGATGGTTACAAGACTAATGCGTCTTATGAACGCAAGACTGATGCGCTGACTGCATCCTGCCAAAACCCATCCGCGTATGTCCTGCCAGAAAATCATCGGCGGAGAAAAGCCCTATAAAACATGAAGTTTCATAGGGCGAATCTGCGGCCTAGCTGCCTAGCTGCCTAGCGGGTCAGCCTCAACAGTTGAAGCCAGCGCCTGGATGCCAAGGCCGCTTTCTTGTGGGGCCGGCGGTTGGCAGGAGCCCCTGCGCGAGGCTATCGAAGCTTGCGCACGTTAGGCGCGCCGGCGCTGTGGAAAAGCCAGCACGTTGCTGCCCATCGCTTGCTCCGGCGCCGATGCGTCAGCCCCCGCGCCAGGCGCTGCCCCTGCGGCTTGCGAAGCTGGAGACGCCGACGTTCCCGCGGGCACCAAGGTCGCAGCCAGAGGACCGCAAATCGCCGATGCGTTGCGCATGATGCCTACGACGTCCTGCGCATCCACGTGGGCATAGCGCTGCACCGACACAAAGGTCTTATGTCCGGTCAGCGCCATCACATGCAGGACGTTGGGCATCACACGGGCCCAGCGCGTGGCGCAAATATGCCGCAGGTCATGGATGTGAAGGTCCACCAATCCCGCGCGCTTGCATGCCCGGCGCCAGGCCGCAGCCAGGGCATCGTAGGTCGCAGTGGTGATAGGCGCCTCGGGCTCCTGGCCATTGAGTGCGCTCAGGGCTCTCAGGGCCTGCAACGCTCCATCAGACAAGGGCACCGCACGTTTGCCGTTTTTGGAGTCTCCCAGCATCAGGATGCGCTCTGTCCAGTTCACGTCCTTCCAGCGGGCATGGCTCAGTGGCTCTGACGCACGCATGGCGGTCTCCGCCAGCAAGGCCAGGGTGGGCGCCAGTTGCCGATTTCTGCAGCGGGCCAACTCCTGCGCGAGACGCGACAGCTGCTGGTCCGACGGTACCCGCGAGCGCTGGTTGTCCAGGCGAGGCATCTTCAGATGGGTGGCCGGGTTGTCACACAGGGCCGCCCAACGCCAGTGGCTCCGAGCGTGGTTGAACAGCACGCGCAGCGCCGAGCGCTCCAGGTCGATGGTTGCCGCGCTGTTCCCGTCTTTTCTCATCTGGTCCACCAGGCGCTGAATCAGCTCGCGCGAGATGTCCGCCATGGGGGTGGTGGCCAACGCGGCCCGCAACTGGTCGGTCTTGGCATTGGCCGTCAGCTGCGCGCGGCGATGAGCCCCCAGGCCCCTGGGAATCTCGCGCTCGAGCTGGTGTGGCATCAGGCTCACCTCAAAATACGTCGAGGCGGCCGGCCTCGATGGCGTCTCTTTCGCTGAGGGGACAGGCTGCACGTCCAGAAGGCTCAGCCCCGCACTGCGCAGATAGACATTGATGCGGCGCGCCTCCTGCACGGCGCCTTTCTTGAACGGCAGGCGCTCCATAGCGTAGTCCTGCATCGCCTGGGCCAGGGTGGTGCGTTCGGGGCCATAGCCTGCGGGATTTTGCTGGTCGTCGATATCCTGCTGTTTTTGGCGCATCGCCTTGGAGGCGCCTGCGGCGCTGCGATAACCGCTCAGAAACAGCGAGTACCCTTTGTAGGAGCGTCGGATGGCCCAGCCCTTGCCATGGCGATAGGGCTGGGAGGGAGCGCGCGGTGCGCCGGCGGATTTGGCCGCGGAAACGGAAACGGAAGCGGGGGAAGAGGAAGAGGAAGACTCTGTCATGACGGCTCCAAAAATGAGGAGTCACGTACAGGAAGAAACTTTAGCCATTTGCAGAAATGGACGGCCGGGGGGGTCATGATGGGTCGCCATGTCGCGCAGTGCTGCGCAATAACCCGCACCTGACCGCATCGCCCACTTGTACAGCGAGCTGCACAATTCCACTCCACAAAGCAAAACGGCGACCCTTCCGGAGTCGCCGTTTTCTCTAAGTGCTTGTCACACTTGGATTTTTTTTGGTGGCCTGGGACGGAATCGAACCGCCGACACAAGGATTTTCAATCCTCTGCTCTACCGACTGAGCTACCGGGCCTGAGCCTCAAATTATATGCCGATAAATGGAGGCCTCGCCAAATTTCAGAAAATTTGTCCCGCTCACCCGCTACGCTTGTTTCGCCCCAGATCCACGCCCAGCTGGCGCAGTTTGCGATAGAGATGGGTGCGCTCCAGCCCCGTTTTTTCAGCAACGCGCGTCATGGAGCCACCCTCACGCGCCAGATGGAATTCGAAATAGGCTTTTTCGAAGCCGTCCCGCGCCTCGCGCAGGGGGCGGTCGAGGTTGAAGCCCTGGTGCGACAGCGGCAGCGACTCGGCCGCCGGGGCGGCATGTACGGTAAGCTGTGCACCGTTGCCGCCAGGGGCCATGCCCGATGGCGACGCCGCGGCGGCGTGGGCGGGCGCAGGAGCTGCTTGCCGCTGGCCGGCAGCGCTGCGTGCCAGGCCTTGCTCCACGGCCTTGAGCAGCTTTTGCATGGTGATGGGCTTCTCGAGGAACGAGAACGCCCCGATGCGGGTGGCCTCCACTGCGGTGTCGATGGTGGCGTGCCCGCTCATCATGATCACGGGCATGGTCAGCGTGCCTGCCATGGCCCATTCCTTGAGCAGTGAAACGCCGTCGGTGTCCGGCATCCAGATATCGAGCAGCACCAGGTCGTAGCTGCTGGACAGGCGTGCGCTGCGTGCCTGCGTGGCGTTTTCGGCCAGGTCCACGCTGTGTCCCTCGTCGTTCAGGATTTCTGACAACAGGTCCCGGATGCCCAGTTCGTCGTCGACCACCAGAATGTTTGCCATGTGTGTAAATGCACCCTTACTGCACGTGCCGCGTTGCTGTTACAGCGTCGCCGCCGTTTCAGGGGCAAATGATAGCGATACTTGGGCGCCTATCACCACATCGCCTTCCATGCGGTTGACCAGATCGATACGGGCTCCATGCTCGTCGGCGATTTTCTTGACGACCGCCAGGCCCAGGCCCGTGCCGCGCGGCTTGGTGGTGACGTAGGGCTCGAACGCACGCTGCAGGATGTGCTGGGGAAAGCCCGGACCGCAATCGGATATCGTGAGCCGCACGCGCTGCGCCGCAGCGTTCCAGCGCGTACCGATGCGCACTGCGGCGGGCGACGCGCCCTGCTGCTCGGCGGCCTGCTGGGTGGCGTCCTGGGCGTTCTGCAGCAGGTTGTGCACCACCTGGCGCAGTTGCTGCGCATCGCCACGTATGAGAGGGCAGCGTTCGTCGAACTCGGCCCGCACGGGCACCTGGGCAGTCTCGGGGTCGTACAGGTGCAGCACGTCGGCGATGAGCGCGTTGAGGTCCAGCGGGTGCAACTCGGCGGCGGGCAGGCGGGCATAGTCGCGGAATTCGTTGACCAGGCGCTTCATGGCATCCACCTGGTCCACGATGGTTTTGACCGACTTGGCCAGCACGGCCTGTTCCGCGTCCGGCAGCTTGCCGGCCAGCCTGCGTTCCAGCCGCTCGGCGGACAGCTGTATCGGGGTGAGGGGATTCTTGATCTCGTGCGCCAGGCGCCGCGCGACCTCGCCCCAGGCCTGGGCGCGCTGGGCCGAGACGATTTCCGAGATGTCGTCGAACACCAGCAGGCGCTCATGGTCGGGCAGCTCCGCGCCGCGCGCCACCAGGCTGGTGCCCTGCGCGGCCAGGCCGCCGCCCGAGGCATGCAGCTCGAACGGATGTTGCCAATGGTCCAGTCCGTGGTGGTCGCGCTCGAGCGCGAAGGTGTCGAAGTGCCGCTGCACCGTGGCGGCGAAATCGGCCAGGCCGGGGACTTCGACCAGGGGCCTGCCCTCATAGGCAGCCAGCGGCGCACGCAGGATGCGGGTGGCGCCCGGGTTGGTCGAGCGGATGACACCCTGCCGGTCGAGCACGATGACGCCGGCGGTGAGGTTGTCCAGAATGGTCTGCAGATTGCCGCGCGCCGCATCGAGTTCGCCCATGCTCTGCTCGACCGCGGAGCGCGCGTCCGCCAGCTGCTGGGTCATCAGGGCAAAGGAGCGCGTCAGCCCTCCGAGCTCGTCCTTGCCTTGCAGCGCTGCCTTCGGGCCCAGGTTGCCCGCCGCGACTTCGCGCACGCCGTCGGCCAGCACCAGCAAGGGGCGCGCCAGCTGATTGCCCAGGACCACGGCCAGCAGCACCGCGCCAAAGACGGCCAGGAACAGGCTCAGCGTGAGCGTGCCGATGTACATGCGCCGCAGGCCCACGCGCGCCAGCGCGCGCTCCTGGTACTCGCGGTTGGCCTCCTGCACGGCGATGGCGTTGGCCACCAGGGCCTGGGGCAGGGGCAGCGTGGCCTGCACGTAGCGCGGCTCGGCCAGCAGCCCCACGCCAGGGTTGGCCACGAGCACCAGCGTGCGCACGCGCGCATTCTCGGCGGCCATGGGGTCGCTGATGTCGTCCAGGCCCTCGATCTGGAAGCTGATGCGCTCCTGGCGCGCCATGCGGAATTGCTGCACGCTCGGGCGCTCGGGGTTGAGCGAATAGCGCGACTGCCCCACGCCCGCCACGGGCTGGCCGGCGGCATTCCACAGTACCAGGTCGGTGGCCCCCAGCTGGTCGCGCATGCGCTCGAGCACCAGGCCCGCCGCGGCATCGGGCACCTGCGCGAGCTGGGTGCTGGCGCTGCGCGTCTTGGTGGCCAGGTCGCTGGCGATGGTGTCCAGCGTGACGCGCGCCAGGCTCACGCCGGCGGACAAGGCGCCCTCAACCTTGACGTCGAACCAGCTCTCGATGGAGCGCGATACGAACTGGTAGGACACCACGTAGATCAGCAGTCCGGGTATCACCCCCACCAGCCCGAAGATGCCCGCCAGCTTGATCAGCAGGTGGCTGCCGAAGCGCCCGCGCTTCAGGCGCACGGCCAGGCGCACTGCACCCCAGACGAGCACGGCCAGCAGCACCAGCGCCACCAGCACGTTCACGCCCAGCAGCCAGGCGAAGTTGCGCTCGTACAGCACACGGTTGTTGGTGGCCTGGGTGAGCAGGAACAGCAGCACCAGGCCGATGGCGCTCATCACCCCGGCACCCAGCCCCAGGGCCCAGCGCATGGCGCGCGCGCGGCTGGCCGCCTTGCGCGCGGATGCGGCGGGGCGCACCCCTTGGCCGCTCATCGCGCGGCCTCCGCGGCGGGCAGGCGCACGCTGCGCGCCAGCACGATGTCCCAGCCCGAGCGCCCCACGGCACCGATCTGCAGTGGCCGCGGCAGCTGCGACATGTCGAGGCGGAACTGGAAATTGACCACGTAGGGCACGCCCTCGTCGATCTGCGCCTCGTCCGCGATCTTCCAGCGGGCGATGCGCTGCATGGCCGAGAGCGCGTCGGGCAATTCCTCGAAGTTCTGGCCCAGCGACACCCCCAGGCCGTTGGCGGCAAACAGCACGGGCGACTGCGTCAGGCGCCAGCGGCGCGTGAGCGGCTGGTAATTCAGGCGCAGGAAGCGCGTGGCGCGCGCCACGGTCTTGTCAGACCAATACCAACGCTGGCGCACCACCTCAGCCTCGGCGATGAAGTGCATGGAGATGCCCTTGTACAGCGCGTCCTCAACCACCTCGGGCAGCTCCAGCTGCAAGGCGGCGCTCAGGAGCAGGCCTTCGGCCGTGCGCTCCAACTGCAGGTCGGCGACCTCGCCGTGGTGCTGGGCGCGCACGGCCGAAGGCAGCGCCCAGAGGGCGAACAGGCAGGCGAACAAGGCGCACCAGTGCCTCCAGTGCAATCGGGGGTGCCACGGCCGCTCAGGCGGCTTTTTGCAGCAATGCGTAAAAGAAACCGTCGTGCTCACCCGGCCCATTGTCCCGGAGCGCACCACGCTTGTCCGGGCTACCGGGGAATAAGTGGCCCGCAGACGGCTGCAAATGCGCATCGGTGTTGTGTGCAAGAAACGCCTGGATCTGCGCATCCCCTTCCGCGCGGAACACCGAGCAGGTGCAGTACAGCAGGCGCCCGCCGGGCCTGAGCAGCGGCCACAGCGCGGCCAGCAGGCGCGCCTGCAGCGCGGCCAGCTGCGCCACGTCGCTCTCGCGGCGCAGCCAGCGCACGTCCGGATGGCGGCGCACGATGCCCGACGCCGTGCAGGGCGCGTCCAGCAAGATGGCGTCGAAGGGCTCGCCGCCGCTGGCCTGCTGCCACCAGGCCTCGGGCGTGCCGACGTCGGCCACCAGCACCTGGGCGCTCAGCCCCAGGCGGCGCAGGTTGTCGTGGATGCGTTCGGCACGGGCCGCGTCCACCTCCAGCGCCGTGACCTGCCAGGGCGCCTGCAGCGCGGCCGCCCATTCGAGCAGGTGCGCCGTCTTGCCGCCGGGCGCGGCGCAGGCGTCGAGCAGGCGCAGCGACTTGCCCGCATCCAGCCCGTCCAGCAGCAGCGGCGCCGCCATTTGCGCGGCCGCGTCCTGCACCGACACCACGCCCTCGTCGAACCCGGGCAGCTGCTGTACCGGCACGGGGCGGGCCAGCACCACGCCCCAGTCGCCCATTGCGGAAGATTCAATATTGATAGCTGTAAGCGCTTGCTGGTAAAGCGCTGGAGTGCTTTTTTGCCTTGAAATCCTGAGGACCATGGGCGCGGGCGCGTTGTTAGCCTGCAGTATCTGCTGCCAGCACTGGGGATGGTCGCGGCGCAGGCGCTGTATCCACCAGGCGGGGTGGTTCCAGACAGCGACCTCGTCGCCCTGTGTGGCGGCCACCAACGCCTCGCGCTCGCGCAGGAAGCGCCGCAGGCAGGCATTGATGAACGCGGCGCTGCCGCGCATCGCCGGGTTGCGCTTGGCGGCCTCCACCGCCTGGTTGACCAGCGTGAACGGTTCGTAGGGCGCCGCCTCGGGTTCCCAGGCCAGCGCCAGCGCCGTGCACAGCAGGGCATCCACGCGCGGCGGGGGCTTGCGCGGCGCCAGAAGGCGGCGCAGCGCCTGGGCACGGCCCAGGTTGCGCAGCACCTGGAACAGCAGCGCCTGCACCGCAGGGCGCAGGGCGGCATCGGTGGCGGCCAGCGCCGCCGTGCCCGACTGCCCGGCACATATGGCCTGCAGCGCCGTGGCGGTCGCATCAAGCAGCCTGTACAGCGCTGCCGATGCCGCGCCCGGGGAATGATGGGGGTGCGTGTTCACAGCGTGCGCCCCTTCTTCAGGCCGAACAGCCAGGCCAACAGGCTGGCCGGGAACTGGGCCACGGCATGGTTGTACAGGAGCACCGCGTCATTGAACTGGCGCCGCGCCGCATCGCTTTGCAGCGCGACCTGCTCGCGCCGCTGCACCCAGGGCGCCAGCGCGGGCGGGGCAACGCCCTCGCTGGTCTGCGCGGCCTCGCGCACGACGGTCTGCCAGGCCGTCTCGAGCACCTGCGCCGCGGCCGACAGCGCGGCCGCGGCATCCGCGTCCAGCGGCCGTGCGCGCGCCACGGCCAGCGAGGCGCCCAGCTGGGTCGCGGCGGCCCACAGGGCTGCGTGGGCATCGTCCTGCCCCACGGGCAGCGCAGCGCCCTGGGTATCGGTGGACGCCGCGCGCGATACCTCGTACTCCCCCAGCAAGGCCATCCAGCGCAGCATGTGCGCGTCCAGGCCGCCGAAGGCCTGCATGGCGGCCGACCGCAGGCGGATGAGCCGGTTGTAGGCGCCCACCGCCCAGAACAGCAGCAGCGCCAGAAGAATCCAGGTGGTCCACATGTTCACGACCGGGGCGGCTGGCTCGCCCCTTGCAGCAAGACAAAAAAGAAACTCCCGGCCTGCCTGACTGGCAAGCCGGGAGCGTTCAGTGCCCGCATGGGAGGTGCGGGGCTGGCGGCTTAATCCGCCGTGTCGACGCTGCCGTCGATCTCGGCGGCCGCGCCCTCGGCACCCGCGCTGGCCAGCTCGGCGGCCTCGGCCTCGGCGATGGCGCGGCGCTCGGCCTCGTCCATGGCGTCCTTGACCTTGCGCGCCTGGTGGTAGGCCAGGCCCGTACCGGCGGGGATCAGGCGGCCGACGATGACGTTCTCCTTCAGGCCGCGCAGCTCGTCGCGCTTGCCCATGATGGCAGCCTCGGTGAGCACGCGGGTCGTTTCCTGGAACGACGCGGCGGAGATGAACGAGTCGGTGGACAGCGACGCCTTGGTGATGCCCAGCAGCACGTTGGTGTACGTAGCGGGGATCTTGCCCTCGGTCTGCAGCTGCTCGTTGGTGTTGAGGATCTCCGAGCGCTCGACCTGCTCGCCCGCGATGTAGCTGGACTCGCCGGGGTTCTCGACCACGACGCGGCGCAGCATCTGGCGAACGATCACCTCGATGTGCTTGTCGTTGATCTTCACGCCCTGCAGGCGGTACACGTCCTGCACCTCATCGACGATGTAGCGCGAGAGCTCCTCGATGCCCAGCAGGCGCAGGATGTCCTGCGGATCGGCCGGGCCATCCACGATCAGCTCGCCCTTGTTGACAACCTGGCCCTCGTGCACCAGCACGTTCTTCTCCTTGGGCACGAGCTCGTCCCACACCTTGCCATCCGGGTCGGTGATCTGCAGGCGCACCTTGCCCTTGGTCTCCTTGCCGAACGACACGGTGCCGGTGATCTCGGCCAGCATGCCCTTGTCCTTGGGGCTGCGGGCCTCGAACAGCTCGGCCACGCGCGGCAGACCGCCCGTGATGTCGCGGGTCTTCTGGCCTTCGACGGGGATGCGCGCCAGCACTTCGCCGGGGCCCACTTCCTGGCCGTCGCGCACCTGGATCAGCGCACCCACCTGGAAGCCGATCGTCACCGAGTGGTCGGTGCCGGGGATCTTCACCTCCTGGCCATGGCCATCGATGAGCTTGACCAGCGGACGCACCACCTTGGCGGAACCGCGGCGCTTGGGGTCGATCACCACCAGCGTGGACAGGCCGGTCACCTCATCGACCTGCTTGGCCACCGTCAGGCCTTCCTCGACGTTCTCGAACTTGGCCGTGCCGGCGAACTCGGTGATGATGGGGCGGGTCAGCGGATCCCAGTTGGCCAGGATGGTGCCGGCCTTGATCTGCTGATCGGCCTTCACCGTCAGCGTGGCGCCGTAGGGCACCTTGTGGCGCTCGCGCTCGCGGCCATGCTCGTCCTGGATGATGACCTCGCCGGAGCGGGCAATCACCACCAGTTCCCCCTTGGTGTTGGTCACGTAGCGCATCGTGGCGTTGAAGCCGATGACGCCGTTGCTCTTGGCCTCGACGCTGGACGCCACGGCCGCGCGCGATGCCGCGCCGCCGATGTGGAACGTGCGCATGGTCAGCTGCGTGCCGGGCTCGCCGATGGACTGGGCGGCGATCACGCCCACGGCCTCGCCGAGATTGATCAGGCCGCCGCGGCCCAGGTCGCGGCCGTAGCACTTGGCGCACAGGCCGTAGCGCGTCTCGCAGGTCAGCGCGGTGCGCACCTTGACCTCGTCGACGCCGGCGCTCTCCAGCTCCTCGATCAGGTCCTCGTCCAGCATGCGGCCGGCGGGCACCAGCACGGCGCGGGTCTCGGGGTGCAGCACGTCCTCGGCCGCGACGCGGCCCAGGATGCGCTCGCGCAGCGACTCGATGACCTCGCCGCCCTCGACGATGGCGCGCATCAGCGAACCGTTAGAGGTGCCGCAGTCCTCCTCGGTCACCACCAGGTCCTGGGTCACGTCCACCAGGCGGCGCGTCAGATAACCCGAGTTGGCCGTCTTCAGCGCCGTGTCGGCCAGGCCCTTGCGGGCGCCGTGCGTGGAGATGAAGTACTGCAGCACGTTCAGGCCCTCGCGGAAGTTCGCGGTGATGGGCGTCTCGATGATGGAGCCGTCGGGCTTGGCCATCAGGCCGCGCATGCCGGCCAGCTGGCGGATCTGCGCCGCGCTGCCGCGGGCGCCCGAGTCGGCCATCATGTAGATGGAGTTGAACGACTCCTGGTCCACTTCCTTGCCGTGGCGGTCGGTGGTCTTCTGCTTGGCGAGCTGCTGCATCATGACCTTGGACACTTCGTCGCCGGCCTTGCCCCAGATGTCCACCACCTTGTTGTAGCGCTCGCCGGCCGTCACCAGGCCCGAGACGTACTGCTGCTCGATCTCCTTCACCTCCCGCTCGGCGCGGCCGATGATCTCGGCCTTCTGCGGCGGCACCAGCATGTCGTCCACGCAGATCGAGATGCCCGCGCGCGTGGCCAGGCGGAAGCCGTTCTGCAGCAGCTTGTCGGCGAACACCACCGTTTCCTTCAGGCCGCACTTGCGGAACGAGGCGTTGATGAGGCGCGAGATTTCCTTCTTCTTCAGCGCCTTGTTCAGGTTGGAGAAGGCCAGGCCCTTGGGCAGGATCTCGGACAGCAGCGCGCGGCCCGCGGTGGTCTCGACCAGCTTGGTCTCGGGAACGAATTCACCCGTGGCCTTGTCCTTGTTCCACTCGGTCAGTCGCACGTTGATCCTGGTGGCCAGTTCGACCTCGCCCGCATCCAGAGCGCGCTGGACCTCGGCGATGTCGGTGAACACCATGCCCTCGCCCTTGCCGTTGATCTTCTCGCGGGTGGCGTGGTACAGGCCCAGCACCACGTCCTGCGAGGGCACGATGGAGGGCTCGCCCGAGGCCGGGAACAGCACGTTGTTCGATGCCAGCATCAGCGTGCGGGCTTCGAGCTGCGCCTCGACGGACAGCGGCACGTGCACGGCCATCTGGTCGCCGTCGAAGTCGGCGTTGAAGGCCGCGCAGACCAGCGGGTGCAGCTGGATGGCCTTGCCTTCGATCAGGATGGGCTCGAACGCCTGGATGCCCAGGCGGTGCAGCGTGGGAGCGCGGTTCAGCATGACCGGATGCTCCTTGATGACCTCTTCGAGGATATCCCACACCACGGGCGTGCCGGCTTCCACTTCCTTCTTCGCGGCCTTGATGGTCGTGGCGATGCCCATGGCCTCCAGGCGCGAGAAGATGAAGGGTTTGAACAGCTCCAGCGCCATCAGCTTCGGCAGGCCGCACTGGTGCAGCTTGAGCGTCGGGCCCACGGTGATGACCGAGCGGCCCGAATAATCGACGCGCTTGCCCAGCAGGTTCTGGCGGAAGCGGCCGCTCTTGCCCTTGATCATGTCGGCCAGCGACTTGAGCGCGCGCTTGTTGGCGCCCGTCATCGCCTTGCCGCGGCGGCCATTGTCCAGCAGCGAATCGACGGCCTCCTGCAGCATCCGCTTTTCGTTGCGCGCGATGATCTCGGGCGCCTTGAGCTCCAGGAGGCGGCGCAGGCGCGAGTTGCGGTTGATGACGCGGCGGTACAGGTCGTTCAGGTCCGACGTGGCGAAGCGCCCGCCATCGAGCGGCACCAGCGGGCGCAGATCGGGCGGCAGCACCGGCAGCACGTCGAGCACCATCCACTCGGGCTTGATGCCGGACTTCTTGAAGGCCTCCAGCACCTTCAGGCGCTTGGCGTTCTTCTTGACCTTGACTTCGGAGCCGGTCAGGTCACCGCGCAGCTTCTCGATCTCGATCTCGATGTCGATGCCTTCGAGCAGTTCCTTGATGCCCTCGGCGCCCATCTTGGCGATGAACTCGTCGCCGTATTCCTTGCGCTTGGCGTCGTAGTCGTCCTCGCTCATGATGCTGAACTTCTTCAGCGGCGTCATGCCGGGGTCGGTGACCACATAGGCCTCGAAGTACAGCACGCGCTCGATGTCGCGCAGCGTCATGTCCAGCACCAGGCCCAGGCGCGAGGGCAGGCTCTTCAAGAACCAGATGTGCGCGCAGGGCGCGGCCAGGTCGATGTGGCCCATGCGCTCGCGGCGCACCTTGGTCTGCGTGACTTCCACGCCGCACTTCTCGCAGATCACGCCGCGGTGCTTCAGGCGCTTGTACTTGCCGCACAGGCATTCGTAGTCCTTGATGGGGCCGAAGATCTTGGCGCAGAACAGGCCGTCGCGCTCGGGCTTGAACGTGCGGTAGTTGATGGTCTCGGGCTTCTTCACCTCGCCGAAGGACCACGAGCGGATCTTCTCGGGCGAAGCCATGCCGATCTTGATGGCATCGAAATGCTCGTCCGGCGTGAATTGCTTGAACAGGTCGAGTAGCGATTTCATGTGAACCTATCCTTTTTGATTTAAGAGCGCTCGAGTTCGATGTCCAGGCCCAGGGAACGGATTTCCTTGACCAGCACGTTGAACGACTCGGGCATGCCCGCTTCGATGGCGTGTTCGCCCTTGACGATGTTCTCGTACACCTTGGTACGGCCCTGCACGTCGTCGGACTTGACGGTGAGCATTTCCTGCAGCACGTAGGCGGCGCCATAGGCTTCCAGCGCCCACACTTCCATCTCGCCGAAACGCTGTCCGCCGAACTGGGCCTTGCCGCCCAGCGGCTGCTGCGTGACGAGCGAGTACGGGCCCGTGGAGCGGGCGTGCATCTTGTCGTCCACCAGGTGGTGGAGCTTCAGGTAGTGCATGTAGCCGATGGTCGTCGGGCGCTCGAAGCGCTCGCCCGTGCGCCCGTCGATCAGCCAGGCCTGGGTACGCGTATCGGTCAGGCCCTTGCGCTCCTTGATGTCGTCCGGGTAGGCAAGCTTGAGCATGTCCTTGATCTCTGCCTCGGAGGCGCCGTCGAACACCGGCGAGGCGTAGGGCACGCCGCCCGTGAGGTTGGCGGCCATGCTCAGGATCTCGTCGTCCGAGAGCTGGCCCAGGTCTTCCTTGCGGCCACGCGAGTTGTAGACCTCTTCGAGGAACTTGCGCAGCTCGGCTGCCGCAGCCTGGTCGCGCAGCATGTCGCCGAGGCGCTGGCCCAGGCCCTTGCCGGCCCAGCCCAGGTGGACCTCCAGCACCTGGCCGATGTTCATGCGCGAGGGCACGCCCAGCGGGTTCAGAACGATGTCGACCGGCGTGCCATCGGCCATGTGCGGCATGTCTTCCACGGGCGTGATCTTGGAGACCACACCCTTGTTGCCGTGGCGGCCGGCCATCTTGTCGCCGGGCTGCAGGCGGCGCTTGACGGCCAGGTACACCTTGACCATCTTGAGCACGCCCGCGGGCAGTTCGTCGCCCTGCGTGAGTTTCTTGCGCTTTTCCTCGAATGCCAGGTCGAAGCTGTGGCGCGTCTGCTCCATCGCGTTCTTCATGGATTCGAGCTGCGCGGCCACAGCCTCGTCGGCGGGGCGGATGTCGAACCAGTGGAATTTCTCCACGCCGGCAAGGTATTCCTTGTCGATGGTCGTGCCCTTGGCCAGCTTCTGCGGGCCGCCATTGGCCTTCTTGCCCACCAGCAGCTTCTCGATACGGTCGAAAGCGTCGGCCTCGACGATGCGCAGTTGGTCGTTCAGGTCCAGGCGGAAGCGCTTGAGCTCGTCGTCGATGATCTGCTGCGCGCGCTTGTCGCGCTGGATGCCTTCACGGGTGAAGACCTGCACATCGATCACGGTGCCGGACGAGCCCTGGTCCACGCGCAGCGAGGTGTCCTTCACGTCGGAAGCCTTCTCGCCGAAGATGGCGCGCAGGAGCTTTTCCTCGGGCGTGAGCGTGGTCTCGCCCTTGGGCGTGACCTTGCCGACCAGCGTGTCGCCGGGCTGCACTTCGGCGCCCACGTAGATGATGCCGGACTCGTCCAGGCGGTTGAGCTGCTGCTCCGACAGGTTCGGGATGTCGCGCGTGATTTCCTCGGCGCCCAGCTTGGTGTCGCGCGCCATTACCACCAGTTCCTCGATGTGGATCGAGGTGTAGCGGTCTTCGGCCACCACGCGCTCGCTGATCAGGATCGAGTCCTCGAAGTTGTAGCCGTTCCAGGGCATGAACGCGATCAGCATGTTCTGGCCGATGGCGATCTCGCCCAGGTCGGTCGAGGCGCCGTCGGCGATCACGTCGCCCTTGGCCAGCACGTCGCCGCGCTTGACGATGGGGCGCTGGTGGATGTTCGTGTTCTGGTTGGAACGCTGGTACTTGATGAGGTTGTAGATGTCCACGCCCACTTCGCCGGCCACGGCCTCGGCATCATGGACGCGGACCACGATGCGGGTCGCATCCACATAGTCCACCACGCCGCCGCGGCGCGCCGTCACCACGGTGCCCGAGTCCACGGCCGCCACGCGCTCGATACCCGTGCCCACCATGGGCTTCTCGGGACGCAGCACGGGCACGGCCTGGCGCGACATGTTGGCGCCCATCAGCGCGCGGTTGGCGTCGTCGTGCTCCAGGAAGGGCACGAGCGATGCGGCCACCGACACGATCTGCGCGGGCGACACGTCCATGTACTGCACGCGTTCGGCGGACACCAGGGTGGACTCACCCTGTTCGCGCGCCGACACGAGGTCGCCCGTGAGGCGCCCTTCCTCGTCCAGCGTGGCGTTGGCCTGGGCGATGATGTACTTGCCCTCTTCGATGGCCGAGAGGTAGTCGATCTCGCTCGTCACCTTGCCATCCACCACGCGGCGGTACGGCGTCTCGATGAAGCCATACTCGTTCAGGCGCGCGTACAGGGCCAGGGAGTTGATCAGGCCGATGTTCGGGCCTTCCGGCGTCTCGATCGGGCACACGCGGCCGTAGTGGGTCACGTGCACGTCGCGCACCTCGAAGCCCGCGCGCTCGCGCGTCAGGCCGCCCGGCCCTAAGGCCGAGACGCGGCGCTTGTGTGTGATCTCGGCCAGCGGGTTGGTCTGGTCCATGAACTGCGACAGCTGCGAGGCGCCGAAGAACTCCTTCAGGGCCGCGGAGATCGGCTTGGAGTTGATCAGGTCGTGCGGCATCAGGGGCTCTTGCTCGGCCTGGCCCAGGCGCTCCTTCACGGCCTTTTCGATGCGCGCCAGGCCCGTGCGGTACTGGTTCTCGGCCAGTTCGCCCACGCAGCGCACGCGGCGGTTGCCCAGGTGGTCGATGTCGTCCACCTCGCCCTTGCCGTTGCGCAGATCGACCAGGATCTTCACCACCGACAGGATGTCGTCGTTGTCCAGCACCATGGGGCCCGTGGCTTCGCTGCGGCCGACCTTGGCGTTGAACTTCATGCGGCCCACGCGCGACAGGTCGTAGGTGTCCGGGTTGTAGAACAGGCGCTGGAACAGGGCCTGCACGGCGTCTTCCGTCGGCGGCTCGCCGGGGCGCATCATGCGGTAGATGGCCACGCGGGCGGCGAACTCGTCCGCGGTCTCGTCGATGCGCAGCGTCTGGGAAATGTAGGCGCCCTGGTCGAGTTCGTTCGTGTAGATGGCCTGCAGTTCCTGCACGCCTGCCGAGCGCAGCTTCTTGAGCAGTGCTTCCGTCAGTTCCTCGTTGGCCTTGGCCAGGATCTCGCCCGTGTCGGGGTCGACGATGTTGCGCGCAACGACGCGGCCCAGCAGGAAGTCCTCCGGCACGCTGATGTGCGTCGTGCCCGATTGTTCCAGTTCGCGGGTATGGCGCGCCGTGACGCGCTTGTCCTTGGCGACCACCACCTTGCCGGACTTGTCGGTGATGTCGAAGCGCGCGACCTCACCGCGCAGGCGCTCGGGCACGAACTCCATCTGCGCTCCGCTGTCCATCAGGCGGAAGTTGTCGTTGACGAAGAAGTTCGCCAGGATGGACTCGGGGTTCAGGCCGATGGCCTTGAGCAGGATCGTGACCGGCATCTTGCGGCGGCGGTCCACGCGGAAGTACAGGATGTCCTTGGGGTCGAACTCGAAGTCCAGCCACGAGCCGCGGTAGGGAATGATGCGCGCCGAGAACAGCAGCTTGCCCGAGCTGTGCGTCTTGCCCTTGTCGTGCTCGAAGAACACGCCTGGCGAGCGGTGCAGCTGCGAGACGATCACGCGCTCCGTGCCGTTGATGATGAACGAACCCTTGTCGGTCATGAGCGGCACTTCGCCCATGTAGACCTCCTGCTCCTTCACTTCCTTGACCACCTTGGACTGGGACGTGGACGATTCCCGGTCATAGATGATCAACTGCACCTTGGCACGCACCGCAGACGCGAACGTCAGGCCGCGGGTCTGGCATTCGCGCACGTCGAACGCAGGCTTGGCCAGGTTGTATTCGACGAATTTCATCTCCACGAAACCGTTGTGGGAGACGATGGGGAACGCGGAGTTGAACGCGGCCTGCAGGCCTTCGGTGCTGCGCTTCTGCGGGGGCGTATCTGCCTGCAGGAATGCGGTATAGGCATCCCGCTGCATCTGCAGCAGATAGGGTACTGTAAGCACGCTGTCACGGCTACCAAAACTCTTGCGAATCCGCTTGCGTTCGGTGTAGCTGTACGTGGATGTTTGGGCCATGAGATCTCCGGGCAAAGACATGGAATAGGGTCTTCGACGACTACTGCCCCACAAGGAACTACTTGCGGGCTTGGCGGTTGGCCACTACCAACCATGGCGGACGGCGATGCATTGCACATCGCCCGAACCAAGGCGTCTTCCGCTGTCGGATGGGTCAGAAGACACTAGCAAGCAGCCACAAGGCCGCTTGCTGGTGCGCTCTGGAGCGCTAATCCCATAAAGCGCCAAAGGCTGGAGGCCTTTTGCAAGGCCTCCAGCCCGAAAGGACAAACCCGATTACTTGAGTTCGGCCTTGGCGCCGGCGTCCACCAGCTTCTTGACGGCAGCCTCGGCATCGGCCTTGGCAATGCCTTCCTTGACGTTCTTGGGCGCGCCGTCCACCAGGTCCTTGGCTTCCTTCAGGCCCAGGCCGGTGATTTCGCGCACGGCCTTGATCACGGCAACCTTGTTGGCGCCGGCTTCGGTCAGGACCACGTTGAACTCGGTCTTCTCTTCGACAGCAGCAGCACCACCGGCAGCAGCGCCGCCAGCAGCGGGAGCGGCCATGGCGGCAGCGCTCACGCCGAACTTCTCTTCAATGGCCTTCACCAGGTCATTGAGTTCCATCACCGTCATGCTGTCCAGAGCGGTCAAGAATGCGTCTTTATCGAATGCCATTTTGATTTCCTAACAATTGGTTTTAAGAGGATGCGAACCGTGTGCTCGCCATTTAAGCGGCCACAGCCTCGCCTTCGCCTTTTTTGGCCGCCAGGGCACCCAGCACCACGGCGGTGCGGGAGATCGGCGACATCAGCAAGCCACACAGCTGGGCCAGCAGCACTTCCTTGGAAGGGATGTTGGCCAGTTGCTTCACGCCGTTGACGTCCAGGGCCTTGCCCGCGAAAGCGCCGCCGCGAATGACCAGCTTGTCGTTGGTCTTCGCGAAATCGGCCACCACCTTGGCGGCGGCCACAGCGTCTTCGGAGAAGCCATAGACCAGCGGACCGGTCATCTGGTCGGCCACCACGTCAAACGCGCTGCCAGCCACGGCACGGCGTGCCAGGGTGTTCTTCAGAACACTCAGGGAAACGCCTTGGCTGCGTGCTGCCACGCGCAGTTTGGTCATGTCGGCCACCGTGATGCCACGGTATTCCGCGATCACGAGCGTTTGAGCTTTAGCGGCGAGGCTGGTCACTTCATTGATGACCGCTTCTTTCTCACTGCGATTAAGACTCAAGGTCTACTCCTTCATATGCGCATTCAGGACGAATCCTTTCATGCGCGCTCTTGGTTTGCAGCGACCAACTGTTTCGGGAAAACTTTTCCATCTTCAGCGGGATCGCCATCTGCGTTGGCTCTGGGGATTTAAGTGCAGCCATCTGCACACCAACGGTCTTGGATGGCCCGGCACATCGCTGCGCCGGCCCACCACCGAGACACCCTTGCGGGGCGCCTCAAGATTTCGCAATTACGCCGCGATGGATTGCGTATCCACGCGCACACCGACGCCCATGGTCGACGACACCGCAACCTTGCGCAGGTAGACACCCTTGCTGGTGGCAGGCTTGGCCTTGTTCAGCGCTTCGATCAAGGCCGCCAGGTTGCCCTGCAGCTTGTCGTCGGCAAACGAGCGGCGACCAATGGTCGTGTGCACGATGCCTGCCTTGTCGACGCGGAACTGCACCTGGCCCGCCTTTGCGTTCTTCACGGCGGTGGCCACGTCGGGCGTCACCGTGCCGACCTTCGGATTCGGCATCAGGCCGCGCGGACCCAGTATCTGGCCCAGCGTACCCACGACGCGCATGGCGTCGGGCGCTGCGATGACCACGTCGAACGGCATGTCGCCAGCCTTGACCTGTGCGGCCAGGTCGTCCATGCCCACCACGTCGGCACCGGCAGCCTTGGCCTCTTCAGCCTTTGCGCCCTGGGCAAAAACGGCCACGCGGGTGGTCTTGCCCGTTCCGTTGGGCAGCACCACGGCGCCGCGCACCACCTGGTCGGACTTCTTGGCGTCCACGCCCAGCTGCACCGCCACGTCGATGGACTCGTCGAACTTGGCCGTTGCAGCCTCCTTCACCAGCGCGACGGCTTCGGCGAAGGGGTACAGCTTGGTGCTATCGACCTTGCCCTGCAGGGCCTTTTGCTTCTTGGTCAACTTTGCCATTTCAGAGGCCCTCCACCGTCACGCCCATCGAACGGGCAGAGCCGGCCAGCGTGCGCACGGCGGCGTCCACGTCGGCGGCATTCATGTCCTTGAGCTTGGTCTTGGCGATCTCTTCCAGCTGCGCGCGGGTGATCTTGCCGACCTTGGTGCTCAGCGCGTTGGAGGAACCCTTGTCCAGCTTGATGGCCTTCTTGATCAAGGTCGTCGCCGGAGGCGTCTTGATGATGAAGGTGAAGCTCTTGTCTGCAAATGCCGTGATCACCACAGGCAGCGGCAGGCCCGGCTCGACACCCTGGGTCTGGGCGTTGAACGCCTTGCAGAACTCCATGATGTTGAGGCCACGCTGGCCCAGTGCGGGACCGATCGGGGGGGACGGGTTGGCCTTACCAGCTGGCACTTGCAGCTTGATGAAGCCGACGATTTTCTTCGCCATTGATAGCTCCTTGCGGGTGATGACGCCTGATCAAACAACCAGGCTCCCCGGGGTTACCGACTCTTTGTTTCCCATCGCGCCGAGTCGAAAAGCGCGAATACTCATTCAACCTGCCAAGTCTTGGTGAAACTTACGTTTTCTCCACCTGGCCGAATTCCAGTTCCACGGGAGTGGAGCGGCCGAAGATCATTACCGAGACCCGCAGGCGGCTCTTCTCGTAGTTGACCTCTTCCACCGAGCCATTGAAGTCCGTGAAAGGCCCTTCCTTGACGCGCACCAGTTCCCCAACCATGAACTCGATCTTGTGGCGCGGCTTGTCAGTGCCTTGCTGCATCTGGCTCACGATCTTCTGCACTTCCTCTTCGGAAATGGGGGCGGGGCGATTCTTCACCCCGCCCACGAAGCCAGTCACCTTGCTGGTGTGCTTCACCAAGTGCCAGGTGTCGTCATCCATGACCATTTCGACGAACACGTAACCGGGGAACAAGCGCCGCTCGGTGGTCTTGCGCTGGCCATTCTTCATCTCCACGACCTCCTCGGTCGGAACGAGAATGCGGCCAAACTTTTGCTGCATGCCGGAGCGCACGATGCGCTCCTGAATATTGCGTTCCACCGCCTTCTCCATCCCGGAGTAGGCGTGCACGATGTACCAACGCAAGTCGGGGTTCACCGATGCATCCACAGAAGGCTGAGCGCCATTGGTTTCCACGGCATCCACCATCACTTTCTCCAACCCAAGACCAAATCGTACAGAACCCACTCCAGGGTCTTGTCCGTGAGCCAGAGGAACAATGCCATCAGTACCACGAATGCGAACACATAGCCCGTCATCTGCAGCGTTTCCTTGCGCGTGGGCCAGACGACCTTCTTGACCTCGCGCCACGCATCACGGGAAAAGCCCATGAATTGACGGCCATGCTCCGAAGCCAGGAACATTGCGACAGCCAGCACCAGACCGAGCAGCAATGCCCCCCACTGGATCAGGGGCCCCTGCTTTCCCAGCACATAAAAACCAGCGACAGAAGCAAGCACGATCGCCACCGCAGCGAACAGCTTTGCCTTGTCCGCGCCAGTGGTGACCGTTTCAACCTGGGAAGTGGCCATAGATGAGCATTAACCTTCTTGATCTGGCGTCTCACAAGACGCCGAAGCCCGCCAGGGTCTGGCGGGCTCGTTCACCACCACATTCAGGTGGCAGGGGCAGTAGGAATCGAACCTACAACCTTCGGTTTTGGAGACCGACGCTCTGCCAATTGAGCTATACCCCTTCGCTTTTCCGATTACTCGATGATCTTTGCCACGACGCCCGCGCCCACGGTGCGGCCGCCCTCGCGGATGGCGAAGCGCAGGCCTTCTTCCATGGCGATCGGCGCGATCAGCTTGACGGTGATCGACACGTTGTCGCCGGGCATGACCATTTCCTTGTCCGCCGGCAGCTCGATGGAGCCGGTCACGTCGGTCGTGCGGAAGTAGAACTGCGGACGGTAGTTGTTGAAGAACGGCGTGTGGCGGCCGCCTTCGTCCTTGGAGAGCACGTACACCTCGGCGGTGAAGTGCGTGTGCGGCTTGATGGAGCCGGGCTTGCACAGCACCTGGCCGCGCTCGACGTCTTCACGCTTGGTGCCGCGCAGCAGCAGGCCGACGTTGTCGCCAGCCTGGCCCTGGTCCAGCAGCTTGCGGAACATTTCCACGCCGGTGACGGTGGTCTTTTGCGTGTCGCGGATGCCGACGATTTCGATTTCTTCGCCGACCTTGATGATGCCGCGCTCGACGCGGCCCGTGACCACGGTGCCGCGGCCGGAGATGGAGAACACGTCTTCCACGGGCATGAGGAAGGCGCCGTCCACTGCGCGCTCGGGCGTGGGGATGTAGGTGTCGAGGGCTTCAGCCAGGCGCAGGATGGCGGGTTCGCCCTTGTCGGACTGGTCGCCTTCCAGGGCCAGCTTGGCCGAGCCGCGGATGATGGGGGTGTCGTCGCCGGGGAATTCGTATTTGTCCAGCAGTTCGCGCACTTCCATTTCGACGAGTTCGAGCAGTTCTTCGTCGTCCACCATGTCGCACTTGTTCAGGAACACGATGATGTAGGGCACACCCACCTGGCGGGCCAGCAGGATGTGTTCGCGCGTCTGGGGCATGGGGCCGTCGGCGGCCGAGCACACCAGGATGGCGCCGTCCATCTGGGCGGCGCCGGTGATCATGTTCTTGACGTAGTCGGCGTGGCCGGGGCAGTCCACGTGGGCGTAGTGGCGGTTGGCCGTTTCGTATTCGACGTGCGAGGTGTTGATGGTGATGCCGCGCGCCTTTTCTTCGGGCGCGTTGTCGATCTGGTCGTAGCCCTTGGCTTCGCCGCCGAACTTCTTGGACAGCACCGTCGCGATGGCCGCCGTCAGCGTCGTCTTGCCATGGTCCACGTGACCGATCGTGCCCACGTTCACGTGGGGCTTGGTCCGCTCGAATTTACCTTTTGCCATCTTTTCGACTCCGAAAAAGCTACACCAACACGACAAATATTGATGCACCCCATATGGAGACGCACCATTGAATCTTGGTGCCCATGGCGGGAATCGGACCCGCGACCTCTCCCTTACCAAGGGAGTGCTCTACCACTGAGCCACATGGGCAACTGGAGGTACCCCCCCAAAAAAACCAACAACCAAAACGTGGAGCGGGAGACGGGAATCGAACCCGCGTCATTAGCTTGGAAGGCTAGGGTTCTACCATTGAACTACTCCCGCAAGATCGAGACTTGCGCAATCGCGATCCAACGCCTTCAACTCACATCTTGGTGGAGGGGACTGGATTCGAACCAGTGTAGGCGTAAGCCAACAGATTTACAGTCTGCCCCCTTTAGCCACTCGGGCACCCCTCCGAAGAACTTGCAATCATAGCAGCTTTTTTGCCACCCTGGAAATTCCAGCCTCACCTGCAGCATCCGCTCCGCACAACGTTACATGTCCGCAATCGATGCAACACCGCCCGGAGGACTCAAAAAGGACACTGTTGGCGCGGCTGGCGGGGATCGAACCCACGACCCTTGGCTTCGGAGGCCAATACTCTATCCACTGAGCTACAGCCGCGTTCAGGAAAGACTGGCAATTATCGCACGCGGGTCACACGCGAAAGCCCAACCCGCGCAGATAAGCATCCACGGCCGCACGGCACGTGGCCGGCAGGTCGAAACTGGCATCGCCCAGCATCCACGATTGCAGCAGGCCGTTGAACAGTGCATGCAGACCGGCTGCAGCCATTGACGCAGTCATTGGCAGCGCCAGCGATGCCTGGGCGGCCGCCAGCGCCAGGTTGCGCTCCAGCAGGGCCTGGAAGCGGGCATGCGCGGCCAGATGGCGCTCGCGCACGCCACGGAGCTCGCTCACGTATTCCACGCGGTACAGGGCGATTTCGAACACACGGCGCACGCGGGCGTCGTTCACGATGCTGCGCAGCAGCAACTCCACCATGCTGCGCAGCTGCGCAAGCGGCTCCTTGGCGTGCGCAACCTCGCCGGCATTGCACACGCCTTCGAGCGGCAGGGTGACCCGATCCATCATCGCGTTGAACAGATCCACCTTGTCCTTGAAGTGCCAGTAGATGGCGCCGCGCGTGGCACCGGCCGCCTGTGCGATCTCGCTCAGCGATGCGCGCGCCACCCCCTTTTCGTAAAAGACGAGTTCGGCCGCGTCCAGCAGAGCGTTGCGCGTGGCGCCTGCATCTTCCTTGGTGCGTCGAGCCATGGATCGTGGACCTCCGAGAAAAAGAGCGCCACCAGCCGGATCGGGTGGCGCTACAGCCCTTGATTATACATTCATGAATGTATGTATAATTCACCCCCTTGTGCAATTGCCATTCGATGGTGCGAGCATCCCGCGTTTGCCTTGCACAGGCACCGCAAAATCACCACCGCACCCTGCCAGCCAAAGGACTTCCATGCCTCGTCTGAACAACAAGAACGCCCGCCCCGTTCGCCGCTTCGAGCGCCGCTCGGCGGTAGCCCTGTCGATCGCCCTGGCCGCAGCCCTCGCGCTGACGGCCTGCGGCAAGAAGGACGCCGCCCCCGCCGGTGCGGGCGGCCCGCCGCCCGCGCCGCAAGTGGGCGTGGTGACGGTGCAGCCGGGAGACATCGGGCTCGTCACGGAGCTGCCAGGTCGATTGGAGGCATCGCGCATCGCCGAGGTACGCGCGCGCGCCGCGGGCATCCTGCAAAAGCGCCTGTTCGCCGAAGGCAGCGACGTGAAGGCGGGCCAGAAGCTGTTCCTGATCGACAGCGCGCCCTACGAGGCCGTGCTGGCGCAGGCGCAGGCCAGCGTGGCGCAGGCAGAGGCCAGCCTGGCCCAGAGCCGCGCACTGGCCGAGCGCTACCGCCCGCTGGTGGCCGTGAACGCCATCAGCAAGCAGGACTACGACAACGCCGTGGCCTCGCAGAAAACGGCCGAGGCCAACGTGGCCGCCGCCAAGGCGGCCGTGACCACGGCCCGCATCAACCTGGGCTACGCCACCGTGACCGCGCCGATCTCCGGCCGCATCGGCCGCGCCCTGGTGACCGAGGGCGCGCTGGTCGGCCAGGGCACGGCGACCGAACTGGCGGTGATCCAGCAGATCGACCCGCTCTACATCAACTTCACGCAGTCGGCCGCCGAGGCGCTCAAGCTGCGCGCGGCCATGGCCAGCGGCAAGTACAAGAAGGCCGGCGCCAACGTCGCGAACGTGAGCGTGGTGCTGGAGGACGGCAGCGTGCACAAGCAGCCCGGCCGCCTGCTGTTCACCGACCTGACGGTGGATGCGACCAGCGGCCAGGTCACGCTGCGCGCCGAGGTGGCCAATCCCGACCGCTCGCTGCTGCCGGGCCTGTACGTGCGCGTGCGGCTGGAACAGGCGCAGGTGGACAACGGCGTGCTGCTGCCGCAGCAGGCGGTCACGCGCACGGGCGCGGCCGATACGGTGATGGTGGTCGGCGAAGGCGGCAAGGTCGAGCCGCGCCCGGTCAGGCTCGGGCCCGCGCAAGGTTCCAGCTGGGTGGTGCTCGAAGGCCTGAAGGCCGGCGAGCAGGTGATGGTCGACGGCTTCCAGAAGCTGCCGCGCGTCAAGCCCGGCGATCCCATGATCGTTCAGCCCGTGCCCTGGCAGGCCAATGGCGCCGCCAAGGCGCCTGCACCGGCCGCGTCGGCCGCCGCCAGCCAACCCGCCGCAGCGCCGGCCAAGCAATAAGAATCAGGAGCGCGGCACATGGCCAAGTTCTTCATCGAACGCCCCATCTTCGCGTGGGTCGTCGCAATCTTCATCATGGTGGCGGGCGCCGTCTCGATCACCCAGCTGCCCATCGCGCAATACCCTGCCGTGGCGCCGCCCACGATCCAGGTATCCGTCGTCTATCCCGGCGCCACGGCACAGACGCTCGAGGACTCGGTGCTCGCCGTCATCGAGCGCGAGATGAACGGCGCCACGGGCCTGGCCTACATGGAAGCCACGGCTCAGGCCAACGGCACCGGCTCGATCGTGCTGAGCTTCGAGCCCGGCACCAACGCTGACATGGCCCAGGTGGACGTGCAGAACCGCCTCTCGCGTGCCACGCCGCGCCTGCCGGCGGCCGTGACGCAGCAGGGCGTGCGCGTGGAGAAGTCGCGCGCCAACTTCCTGCTGTTCTCCATGCTCACGTCTGAAACCCCGAACGTGAGCATCGATGAACTCAACGACTATGCTGCACGCAACATCGTGCCCGAACTGCAGCGCCTGCCCGGCGTCGGCTCTGTCACGCAGTTCGGTGCCGAGCGCGCCATGCGCGTGTGGATCGATCCGGCCAAGCTCAAGGGCTTCAACATCTCCCTCGACCAGGTGAACGCGGCCATCCGCGCGCAGAACGTGCAGGTGTCCGCGGGCAACCTCGGCGATCTGCCCAGCGCCCAGGGACAGACCACGACGGCCACCATCGTGGTGCAGGGCCAGCTCTCCACCACCGAGCAGTTCGGCAACATCGTGCTGCGTGCCAACACCGACGGCTCCACCGTGCGCCTGAAGGACGTGGCGACCCTGGAGCTGGGCGCGCAGAGCTACAGCACCAGCGCGCGCCTGAACGGCACGCCCGCCGTGGGCATGGGCGTGCAGCTCACGCCTACCGCCAACGCGCTGGCCACGGCCAAGGCCGTGAAGGCCAGGCTGGCCGAGCTGCAGCAGTACTTCCCCCAGGGCGTGACGTACACCATCCCGTACGACACCTCCACCTTCATCTCGGTCTCGATCGAGAAGGTGGTGCACACGCTGCTCGAAGCCGTGGTGCTGGTGTTCCTGGTGATGTTCCTGTTCCTGCAGAACTTCCGCTACACCATCATCCCCACCATCGTGGTGCCCGTGGCGCTGCTGGGCACCTTCGGCGCGCTGCTGGCGATGGGCTTCTCGATCAACGTGCTGACCATGTTCGGCATGGTGCTGGTGATCGGCATCGTGGTGGATGACGCCATCGTGGTGGTCGAGAACGTCGAGCGCATCATGAGCGAAGAAGGCCTGCCGCCGCTGCAGGCCACGCGCAAGGCCATGGACCAGATCTCGGGCGCCATCGTCGGCGTGACGGTGGTGCTGGTCTCGGTGTTCGTGCCGCTCGCGTTCTTCGCGGGCTCCACGGGCAACATCTACCGCCAGTTCGCCGCCACCATGGCGACGTCCATCGCGTTCTCGGCCTTCCTCGCACTGTCGCTCACGCCGGCGCTGTGCGGCACGCTGCTCAAACCCGTCGAGGCCGGCCACCACATGGAGAAGAAAGGCTTCTTCGGCTGGTTCAACCGCGCGTTCAAGAGCACCACGCACAGCTACGAGTCGGGCCTGGCCAGGCTGGTGCGCCGCAGCGGGCGCATGGCCATCATCTACGCAGCGCTGATCGGCGCCGTGGCCATCGTCTACACGCGCCTGCCCACCTCGTTCCTGCCCAACGAAGACCAGGGCTACCTGATCACCAACATCCAGCTGCCCGCGGGCGCGTCGCTGGAGCGCACGCGCGCCGCACTGACCAAGGTGGAGGAGTTCGCACTGCACCAGCCCGAGGTGCACAACATCGTCACGGTGGCGGGCTTCTCGTTTTCGGGCCAGGGGCAGAACGCGGGCCTGGCCTTCGTGACGCTCAAGGACTGGAGCGAGCGCCCCGGCCCCGAGCATTCGGCAGCGGCCATCGCGGGCCGCGCCATGGGCGCGCTCATGGGCTACCGCGACGCATTCATCTTCGCGCTGAGCCCTCCACCCATCCCCGAGCTGGGTACCGCCACGGGCTTCACCTTCCGCCTGCAGGACCGCGGCTCCAAGGGCCACAAGGCACTGGTCGCCGCGCGCAACCAACTGCTGGGCATGGCCGCGCAGAGCAAGGTGCTGGCCGGCGTGCGCCCCGACGGCATGGAGGATGCGCCGCAGATGCAGATCGACATCGACCGCGACAAGGCCAACGCCCTGGGCGTGTCGTTCGACACCATCGGCAGCGCGCTCTCCACGGCGCTCGGCTCGTCCTACGTCAACGACTTCCCCAACCAGGGCCGCCTGCAGCGCGTGGTGGTGCAGGCCGATGCGCGTGCGCGCATGCAGCCCGAGGAAGTGCTCGACATTCCCGTGCTCAACAACAAGGGGCAAGTGGTGCCGCTCTCGACGTTCGCCACCACGCGCTGGCTGACCGGCGCCATGCAGACCGTGCGCTACAACGGCTACCCGTCGATGAAGATCGCCGGGGACGCCGCGCCCGGCTTCAGCACGGGCGACGCAATGGCCGAGATGGAGCGCCTGGCCGCCCAGCTGCCCGAGGGCTTCGGCTTCGAGTGGACGGGCCAGTCGCGCGAGGAAAAGCTCGCGGGCTCGCAGGCCATGGTGCTGTACGCGTTCTCGCTGCTCGCCGTGTTCCTGTGCCTGGCGGCGCTCTACGAGAGCTGGTCGATCCCGTTCTCGGTGCTGCTGGTCGTGCCGCTGGGCGTGCTGGGCGTGCTGCTCGCGACGCTGCTGCGCAACATGTCCAACGACGTGTACTTCCAGATCGGCCTCGTGACCATCATCGGCCTGTCGGCGAAGAACGCCATCCTGATCATCGAGTTCGCCAAGGACCTGCAGGCCTCGGGAAAGGGCGTGATCGAAGCGGCGCTGGAGGCCGCGCACCTGCGCTTCCGCCCCATCGTGATGACCTCGCTGGCCTTCACGCTCGGCGTGTTGCCGCTGTTCCTCGCCTCGGGCGCCAGCTCGGCGAGCCAGCGCGCCATCGGCACGGGCGTGATCGGGGGCATGATCACGGGCACGCTGCTGGCCGTGATCTTCGTGCCCGTGTTCTTCGTGGTGGTGCGCAGCTTCTTCAAGGGCAGCCGGCGCCAGCGCGAACACGACGCCAAGCACGCCATGCAGCACCACAGCGACAGCGCGGCCTGACCCGGACGCCGGAGTACGACAAACATGCACAAGCACACCCTGCCCCGCACGCGCCCGGCGCGTGCCCTCTCGCCCCTGGTGATCGCGGCCCTGCTCGCCGGCTGCAGCTTCATACCGAAGTACGAGCGTCCCGCGGCGCCGGTGCCCGAGGCCTTCGCCCTGGCCGGCAGCGACGTACCGGCCACGGCCAGAGCCGCCGCCGACATCGACTGGAAGGACTACTTCACCGACCCGCGGCTGCAGCGGCTCATCGGCATCGCGCTGGGCAACAACCGCGACCTGCGCGTGGCCATGCTCAACGTCGAGCAGGCGCGCGCGCAGTTCCAGATCCAGCGCGCGGGCCAGTTCCCCACGGTGAATGCCATCGCCAGCGGCACGCGCCAGCCCAACATCGTCAACGGCCAATACGCCAACCAGTTCCAGGCCGGCCTGGGCATCTCCGCCTGGGAGATCGACTTCTTTGGCCGCATCGGGGCCCTCAAGGAGCAGGCCCTGGCCCAGTTCCTGGCCACCGAGGAGGCGCGCAAGTCGGCGCAGATCAGCCTGGTGGCGGCCGTGGCATCGGGCTGGCTCACGCTGATGGCCGACGAGGAGCTGCTGGACATCTCCCGCCGCACGCTGGAGACGCGCGAGGAGTCCGTCAAGCTCACGCGCCTGCGCCTGGAGCATGGCGTGAGCTCCGAACTGGACAGCCACCAGGCCGAGAGCCTGGCGCAGGCCGCCCGCGCCACCTACGCCCAGCAGCAGCGCCAGCGCCTGCTCGACGAAAACGCCCTCGCCCTGCTGCTGGGCCAGCCGCTGCCCGACGACATCCGCGCCAGCCTGCCCTCCATGCGCCTGGCCGATGCCGCCCCCATGCAGCCGCTGCCCGCGGGCCTGCCGTCGGACTTGCTGCAGCGCCGGCCGGACATACGCCAGGCCGAGCAGTTGATGATCGGTGCCAATGCCAACATCGGCGCGGCGCGCGCCGCGTTCTTTCCGCGCATCTCGCTCACCGCGCAGTTCGGCAGCGTGAGCAACGAGCTCTCGGGCCTGTTCAAGAGCGGCACCTGGGCCTTCTCGCTGGCGCCGCAGCTGGCCCTGCCGATCTTCGACGCCGGGCGCAACCAGGCTGGCCTGGAGTCCGCGCGCGCCGGCCGCGAAATCGCCGTGGCGCAGTATGAAAAATCCATCCAGACCGCGTTCCGCGAGGTGTCCGACGCATTGGCGGGACAGGCCACGCTGCAGCAGCAGATCGATGCCCAGCGCGCCCAGACCCAGGCCGATGCCAAGCGCCTGGACCTGTCCGACCTGCGCTATCGCAATGGCGTGGCCAGCTATCTGGACCTGCTGGACGCGCAGCGCTCGCTGTACGCGACGGAGCAGGCCCTGGTGCAGACGCGCCTGCTGCAATTGCAGAACCAGGTCACTCTGTACAAGGTGCTGGGCGGCGGCTGGACGGATACCGACGGACCTGCGCGCTCCTGATGGCAATGCCGGCCTTCGCGCCTGCCCGTTTTCCCCAACGGGCGGGTGCGAAGGCCGCTCCTATAATCGAAAACTCTTTTTCTTTCCACCCGCCAGCACAACAACATTACAGAGGTTCTCATGAGCGACTCCCACGACGAAGCGCATTCCGGGATGATCAAAAGCCCGAAGCAGTTCCTGCTCTCCGCCATCTTTGCCTTCGTGCTGCCAGTGTTCATCATCATTGGCCTGGTGATCTTCGTGACCTCGGGCAACAAGCCCAACGCTGGCGTGGACAACGCCGAAATGGCCATTGCGCAGCGCCTCCAGAAGGTCGGCAGCGTGCAGGTGCGCGATGCCAACCGCCCACTGCGCCCGGGTGAAGAGGTATTCAAGGGCCAGTGCGCGGCATGCCACGCCACCGGCGCCGCCGGCGCGCCCAAGCTGGCCGATGCGGCGGCCTGGGGCCCGCGCATCAAGACCGGCTTCGAGGCACTGGTGCAGTCGGCCCTCAAGGGCAAGGGCGCCATGGCACCGCAGGGCGGCGGCGATTTCAATGACACCGAAATCGCGCGCGGCGTGGCCTACATGGCGAATGCGGCGGGCGCGAAGTTCGCCGAGCCGGGCGCCCCGGCCGCGGCGGATGCCGCTCCCGCGGCAGCCCCTGCGGCACCGGAAGCGGCCCCCGCCGCAGCAGCTGCCGCCCCTGCCGCCACCGCGCCCGCGGGCGGGACCGGCAAGGCCGTGTACGAGTCCACCTGCGTCGCCTGCCATGGCACGGGCGTCGCGGGCGCACCCAAGTTCGGCGACAAGGCGGCCTGGGCCCCGCGCCTGGTAGCCGGCTTCGACGAGGTGCTGAAGATCGCCACGCAAGGCAAGGGCGCCATGCCGCCCAAGGGCGGCTCCAGCGCATCGGATGCTGACTTCAAGGCCGCCGTCGAGTACCTGGTGAATTCGGCCAAGTAAACGGCCCTCTGCCCACCCCAAAGCCGGTCGATGACCGGCTTTTGCATTTTCATACGGCTTTGCATTCGGTCGGATAACTAGGCGGGAAGCCGAAGACAGTGCTGCAGCACGGCGAGGCGAACCAACGACGTTAGGCGATCGAATGCGAAGCCGTATCAGGCCCCGGTGCGGGCCAGGGCGGCAGGGCTGGGCACGAAGCCGCAGGCCGCCGGCAGGTCGGCCGCGCGCACCTCGCGCGGCTGCCAGCGCCCCTGCTCGATCTGCTGCGCCACGCAGTCCACGTCCAGGCTGTGCACCAGGCCCAGGCCCATGGGGCTCGTCAGATACACGCGGCCCTCCTCGTCCACCAGGCATTCCTGCACGCCGCCCGCGGGCGCGCCGGTGTGGGCCACGGCCTCTCCCGCGGCGCTCACCCGCCAGACGAGGGGCGCCGCCTCCAGCTCCACGTAGACGCGCTGCGGGCCGTTCTGGAAGAACCAGCAGCCCCGCGCATCGGCCTCGTAGTTGCGGTGGATGAAGTCGATGAGCTTAGCATGCTCCAGCCGGACACCGCGCGCCGCGCGGAAGTCGCCCCGCGCCTGCGTGCCCTCGTCACGCAGATACCACTGTCCGCGCGCATCCAGGCCCAGCCAGCCGTAGCAGTCGGGTACATGGGGCCACTTGGCGATGGCCTGCTTGACGATGTCATCCATGGCGCGATTGTGCGCCTTGCACGGCAGCGGGGAGCACTCGCACGCTCAATGCAGCACATGCGCGGCGGCCGCTGGCGCGGCGCCCTCGCCTGCCGCACCCGGGCTGGCATGGTGCACCACCAGGCGCCAGCCCCGCGGCGTCTTGTGATAGACGTTGGTGGCGCACACCACGGCCTCGCCCGGGCCATCGGGCAGCATGACGCTCACGTGCTCGAGCACGCTGTGCACGGTGCTGGCCAGCGCCTGCACACGCACCACCTGCTGCGCCCGCACACCGAGCCCTCCGTGCCTGAGCATGGCGGCGAATGCCGCGCGGATGGCCGCCGGCCCGATCAGGCGCGGGCCTCCGGGGTGGATGCAGACGATCTCGTCCTCGTCGGCCCAACAGGCCATCACGCGCTCGAGGTCGCCCGCGCGCAGGGCATCGTAGAAAGTGGTTTCGAGTTCGTCGGGCGTGCCGGCCAGGATGGCAGCACGCAAAGAGGATCGGGTCATGAGCCAGGCGCCGTGCATGCGATGAAACCGCCATTGTCCGCACCACGGATCGGCTTGTCACGGCACAATGCCGGCATCCGGGGCGCCACTTGATTCCCGAGTCGCGGCCCATCCCCTCAGTTGCAAAGACCTCGCACCATGAAACGACTCATCGCCATCATCGCCGCGGCACTGGCCTTGTCAGGCTGCGGCTACAACGACTTCCAGCGCCTGGACGAGCAGTCCAAGGCCGCGTGGAGCGAAGTGCTCAACCAGTACCAGCGCCGTGCCGACCTGGTGCCCAACATCGTCGCCACGGTCAAGGGCGAGGCCGCGTTCGAGCAGGAGACGCTGACCAAGGTGATCGAGGCGCGCGCCAAGGCCACCTCCATCCAGGTGACGCCCGAGCTGCTCAACAATCCCGAGGCGTTCAACAAGTTCCAGCAGGCACAGGGCGAGCTGTCCAGCGCGCTCTCGCGGCTGATGGTGGTGGCCGAGCGCTACCCGCAGTTGCAGGCCAACCAGGCCTTCCGCGACCTGCGGGTGACCCTGGAGGGCACGGAAAACCGCATCACCGTGGCGCGCAACCGCTACATCCAGACCGTGCAGGAATACAACGTGCTCGCGCGCAGCTTCCCCACCAACATCACGGCCATGGTGTTCAGCTATGCGCCCAAGCCCAGCTTCACCGTGCAGAACGAGGCGCAGATCAGCACCCCGCCCACGGTGGACTTCTCCAGCCCTGCCGCACCGGCATCCAAGTAAAAAATGCCTCTGGCGCTTGTACTACAAGCGCTGATAGCTATATTTTTAGTAGCTATCGGGGCTCCTGGCGCCACGGCGCAGCCGCTGCGCGCCGTGCCCGCGCTCACGGCGCGCGTGATCGACCAGACCGCCACGCTCTCCGAGGGCGAGCGCCAGGCGCTGGAGGCGCAGCTCGCGGCCATCGAGCGGCAGCACGGCTCGCAGGTCGTGGTGCTGATGGTGCCCACCACCACGCCCGAGGACATCGCCGCCTTCGCCAACCGCGTGGGCAATGCCTGGAAGATCGGCCGGCGCGACGTGGGCGACGGCGTGCTCGTCATCGTTGCCAAGGACGACCGGCGCATGCGCATCGAGGTCGCCAAGGCGCTCGAAGGCGCGATCCCCGACATCGCGGCCGCGCGCATCATCGACGGCGCGATGAAACCGCGCTTTCGCGAGAACGACTTCGCGGGCGGGCTCGATGCCGCCGTGCGCCAGATCGGCGCGCGCATCGCGGGCGAATCGCTGCCGCTGCCGCAAGACGAGCGGCAGCGCGGATCGGACGGCGCTGGCTGGGAGGACCTGGCCATCTTCCTGTTCTTCGGCGTCCTGGTCGCGGGCCCCGTCGTGCGCACCCTGTTCGGGCAGCGCCTGGGCGCCCTGGTGATGGGCGGCGGCGTGGGCGCGCTGGCCTTCCTGGCCACGGCCAGCGTGCTGCTGGCCGCGGGTGCCGGTATCGCCGCGCTGTTCTACACCTGGGCCTTCGCGGGGCGCGGCGCGCCCATCGTCTGGAACGGGGGCGGCTGGGGCGGCCACGGCGGGGGATGGAGCGGCGGCGGTGGCGGCGGATTCCGTTCCGGCGGCGGCGGGGACTTCGGCGGCGGCGGCGCCTCCGGCGACTGGTGAGGATGTGAAAAACATGGCGAAGAAGACCCGCACCGGCCTCCTGCACCGCCTGGCCCGCCTGCTGCGCCACCGCTGGGCCGACGGTGGCCTGCACCAGGCCTTGCCGCCCGAACTGCTCGAACGCCTGGGCCGGCGCGTGTCGGCGAGCGAACGCCGCCACACGGGCCAGATCCGCATCTGCGTGGAAGGCGGCCTGCCCCTGTCCTACCTGTGGAGCGGCGCCGGCGTGCGCGAGCGGGCCGTGACGCAGTTCGGCAAGCTGCGCGTGTGGGACACGGAGCACAACAACGGCGTGCTGATCTACCTGCTGCTGGCCGAGCACGCCATCGAGATCGTCGCCGACCGGGGCCTGGCCCGCGCCGTTCCCCCCGACACCTGGCGCGCCATGGCCGATCACATGGCGCAGGCCTTCCGCGCGGGCCGCTACGAGGACGGGCTGACCCAGGCCCTGGCCGAAGTCTCGGCCCTGCTGGTGGAGCACTTTCCTGCAGCCCCCGAACAACCCGGGCCGCGCGACAACGAACTGCCGGACATGCCCGTGGTGGGCTGAATCACAGCGCCGCGCGCTCGGGCGCCCTCATGCAAGATATGTGCGCCCTGCCGGACGCGGCATAAAAAAAGGACGTGTCGCGCACGTCCTTCTTGCTTCCATCGGCCTTCCGTCAGTGCTTCTGGCGGTACTTGCGCAGCGCCGCGATCTGCGCGGCCATGATGGCCAGCTCGGACTGGGCGCGCGCGATGTCGATCTCGCTCTTGGCGTTCTTCAGCGCTTCCTCGGCCGCTGCCCTGGCTTCCTGGGCCTTCTGGTCATCCAGATCTGCGCCGCGGATGGCGGTGTCGGACAGCACCGTGACGCAGTCCGGCTGCACTTCCAGGATGCCGCCGGCGACGAAGACGAATTCTTCGCTGCCATCGGCCATCTCGATGCGCACCGAGCCGGGCTTGATGCGCGTGATCAGGGGCGTGTGCTTGGGCAGGATGCCCAGCTCGCCCGCCTCGCCCGGCAGCGCGACGAAGCGCGCCTCACCGGTGAAGATGGACTCTTCGGCGCTGACCACATCGACGTGGATGGTGTTCATCTTTGCTCCTTAGAAAAAGCGGGGAGAGGAGTGCCGGCAGGCTTGCAGCCAGCCTGCACTCCGAACCCGCTTCAGTTGGCCAGCTTCTTGGCCTTTTCGAAGGCTTCGTCGATGGTGCCGACCATGTAGAAAGCCTGCTCGGGCAGGTGGTCGCACTCGCCGGCCACGATCATCTTGAAGCCGCGGATGGTTTCCGACAGCGGCACGTACTTGCCGGGCGAGCCCGTGAACACTTCGGCCACGTGGAAGGGCTGCGACAGGAAACGCTGGATCTTGCGCGCGCGGGCCACGGTGAGCTTGTCCTCGGGCGCGAGTTCGTCCATGCCCAGGATGGCGATGATGTCGCGCAGTTCCTTGTAGCGCTGCAGCGTGCCCTGCACCTGGCGGGCCACGTTGTAGTGCTCCTCGCCCACCACATGGGGGTCGAGCTGGCGGCTGGTCGAATCGAGCGGGTCCACGGCCGGGTAGATACCCAAGGCGGCGATGTCACGCGAAAGCACCACGGTGGAGTCCAGGTGGGCAAAGGTCGTGGCAGGCGAAGGGTCGGTCAAGTCGTCGGCAGGCACGTACACGGCCTGGATGGAAGTGATCGAACCCACCTTGGTGGAAGTGATGCGCTCCTGCAGGCGGCCCATTTCCTCGGCCAGCGTCGGCTGGTAGCCCACGGCGGAGGGCATGCGGCCCAGCAGGGCGGACACCTCGGTACCGGCCAGGGTGTAGCGGTAAATGTTGTCCACGAAGAACAGCACGTCGCGGCCTTCGTCGCGGAAGGACTCGGCGATAGTCAGGCCGGTCAGGGCCACGCGCAGACGGTTGCCCGGGGGCTCGTTCATCTGGCCGTAGACCATGGCCACCTTGGACTGGGAGAGGTCCTCCTGCACCACGACCTTGGAGTCGCTCATCTCATGGTAGAAGTCGTTGCCCTCACGGGTACGCTCGCCCACGCCGGCGAACACGGACAGACCCGAGTGCGCCTTGGCAATGTTGTTGATGAGCTCCATCATGTTCACGGTCTTGCCCACGCCGGCGCCGCCGAACAGGCCCACCTTGCCGCCCTTGGCGAACGGGCACACCAGGTCGATCACCTTGATGCCGGTTTCCAGCAGCTCCTGCGAGGGCGACAGCTCGTCGTAGGCCGGGGCCTTGCGGTGGATGGAGGCGGTGAGTTCCTGGCTGACGGGGCCGCGCTCGTCGATGGGGTTGCCCAGCACGTCCATGATGCGGCCCAGGGTGGCCTTGCCCACGGGCACGGTGATGGGGTTGCCCGTGTTGGTGACCATCAGGCCGCGCTTCAGACCGTCGGAAGAGCCGAGGGCAATGGTACGCACGATGCCGTCGCCCAGCTGCTGCTGCACTTCCAGCGTCAGGGCAGAGCCTTCGAGCTTGAGGGCGTCGTACACCTTGGGCATCTGGTCGCGCGGGAACTCCACGTCCACCACGGCACCGATACATTGAACAATCTTGCCTTGCACTTGAGCCATTTTTTGCTCCAGAAATTTGTGAAACCGGTTAGACGGCTGCCGCACCCGCGACGATCTCCGAAAGTTCCTTCGTGATCGCGGCCTGGCGCGTCTTGTTGTAGACCAGCTTGAGCTCGTTGATGACGTTGCCCGCGTTGTCGGTGGCGGCCTTCATGGCCACCATGCGCGCCGACTGCTCCGAAGCCATGTTCTCGGCCACGGCCTGGTAGATCAGCGACTCGACATAGCGCACGAGCAACTCGTCGATCACGGTCTGAGCGTCCGGCTCGTAGATGTAGTCCCAGCTGGGACCCGACTTGTCGGCCTTCAGGTGCTCCGAGGACAGGGGCAGCAACCGCTCCACCACCGATTCCTGCTTCATGGTGTTGATGAACTTGGTGTAGGAGAGGTACACCGCGTTGATCTTGCCTTCGGCATACGCGTCCAGCAGCACCTTGACGGGGCCGATGAGCTTTTCCAGATGGGGCGTGTCGCCCAGGCCGACGGACTGTGCCACGACCTTGGCGCCGATGCGGTTCAGGAAGCCCAGGCCCTTGTTGCCAATGGCAACGGCCTGCGCCTCGACCCCCTGGGACTGCAGCTCGCGCAACTTGGACGTCACGGCACGCAGCACGTTGGTGTTCATGCCGCCGCACAGGCCCTTGTCGGTCGTCACCACGATGACGCCCGCCGCCTTCGCGTCGTTCACCTTCATGAAGGGATGCACGTACTCGGGATTGGCTTCGCCGAGATGGGCCGCGATATTGCGCACCTTCTCGGCAAAGGGACGAGCAGCGCGCATGCGGTCTTGCGCCTTGCGCATTTTGGACGCGGCCACCATTTCCATGGCCTTGGTGATCTTCTTGGTGTTCTCCACCGATTTGATCTTGCCGCGTATTTCCTTGCCTGCTGCCATGATGCTTCCTCGTCCGGTTTAAACGAACGACTTCTTGAAGGCCGTGATGGCTTGCGTCAGTTCGGCTTCGTCCTTGCCTTCCTTGTCGAAGGCGCGGTTTTGCTCCAGGCGCTCGAGCAGGGCTGCATGGCTGGTCTTGAGGAACTGGTGCAGGCCGGACTCGAAGGGCAGGACCTTCTTCACATCCACGTCATCCAGAAAGCCCTTGTTCACCGCGAACAGCGAGGCGGCCATCAGGCTGATGGGCAGCGGGCTGTATTGGGGCTGCTTGAGCAGTTCGGTCACGCGGGCGCCGCGGTCGAGCTGCTTGCGGGTGGCTTCGTCCAGGTCGGAGGCGAACTGCGCGAACGCGGCCAGTTCGCGGTACTGAGCCAGGTCGGTACGGATACCGCCGGACAGGCCCTTGATCAGCTTGGTCTGTGCAGCACCGCCGACGCGCGACACCGAGATACCGGCGTTGATGGCGGGGCGGATACCGGCGTTGAACAGGCTGGTTTCCAGGAAGATCTGGCCGTCGGTGATCGAGATCACGTTGGTCGGAACGAAGGCGGACACGTCGCCGGCCTGGGTTTCGATCACGGGCAGCGCGGTCAGCGAGCCGGTCTTGCCCTTGACTTCGCCCTTGGTGAAGGCTTCGACGTAATCGGCGTTCACGCGGGCGGCGCGCTCGAGCAGGCGGCTGTGGAGATAGAACACGTCGCCGGGGAAGGCTTCGCGGCCCGGCGGGCGGCGCAGCAGCAGCGAGACCTGGCGGTAGGCCACGGCCTGCTTGGACAGGTCGTCATAGACGATCAGCGCGTCCTGGCCGCGGTCGCGGAAGTATTCGCCCATGGTGCAGCCGGAGTAGGCCGACACGTACTGCATGGCGGCGGATTCCGATGCGGATGCGGCGACGACGATGGTGTAGTCCATCGCACCGGCCTGCTCCAGCGAGCGCACCACGTTCTTGATCGACGACGCCTTCTGGCCGATGGCGACGTAGATGCAGGTCACGTCCTGGCCCTTCTGGGCGATGATGGCGTCGATGGCCACGGCCGTCTTGCCGGTCTGGCGGTCGCCGATGATCAGCTCGCGCTGGCCGCGGCCGACGGGCACCATGGAGTCGATGGATTTCTGGCCGGTGGCCAGGGGCTGGTCCACGGACTGGCGCGCGATCACGCCGGGAGCGACCTTCTCGATCACGTCCGTCATCTTGGCGTTGATCGGGCCCTTGCCGTCGATGGGCTGGCCCAGGGCGTTCACCACGCGGCCGACCAGTTCGGGGCCCACGGGCACTTCCAGGATGCGGCCCGTGCACTTGACGGTGTCGCCCTCGGAGATGTGCTCGTAGGCGCCCAGAATCACCGCACCGACGGAGTCGCGCTCCAGGTTCAGCGCCAGGCCGTAGCTCGGCTGGCCGTCCGCGTCGGCGGGGAATTCCAGCATTTCGCCCTGCATCACGTCCGACAGGCCATGGATGCGCACGATACCGTCGGTCACGGACACCACGGTGCCCTGGTTGCGGATGTCGCTGCTGGCTGCCAGCCCTTCGATGCGGCTCTTGATCAGTTCAGAAATTTCTGCGGGATTGAGTTGCATGACTCTTTCCTTCTTTCTTTAATAAGCCCAGACCTCACCGGCCGCTCAGGCCGTGAGGGCCGCTTTCATTTGTTCCAGACGTGCCTTGACGGAGGTGTCGAGCACCTCGTCGCCCACCACCACGCGCACGCCGCCGATCAGGGACTCGTCCGTCTGCACGGAGAGATTGAGTGTGCGGGCAAAGCGTTTTTGCAGCGTGGCCGAGAGCTCGGCCAGGGCGTTGGCATCCAGGGGGAAGGCACTGTAGACGATGGCATCCGAAGAGCCGTTGCCTTGGTTGACCAGCGCGCGGAATTGCGTCGCGATCTCGGGCAGCACCTGCACCCGGCCGTTGTCGAGCAGGGTGCGCAGGAAGTTGTGCGCCATCTCCGGCAGCGCCGTCTTGGCCACCCCGGTGATGACACCGAACAGCTGTTCCGCGGTCACCTTGGGGTTGTCCAGCAACTGGCGCAATTGAGGGTTGGCGGCAATCGCCGCCAGCTCGTCCACCCAGGCGCAAGCGCCGTTCAGGTCGGCACCGGCCTTGCCGGTACAGGCCTTGTACAGCGCCTCTGCGTAAGGGCGGGCAATGGTGGCGATTTCAGCCATGGGGTTGCTCCCTTACGTTTACAGCTCGGTCTTGAGACGGTTCAGCAGATCGGCGTGGACACCGGCATTGACTTCCTTACGGAGAATCTGCTCGGCGCCCTTGACGGCCAGCGCGGCAACCTGCTCGCGCAGGGCCTCGCGGGCGGCAATGGCCTGCTGCTCGGCCTCGGCACGGGCGGCGGCGACGATCTTGTTGCCTTCGTCTGTGGCGCGCGCCTTGGCCTCTTCGATGATGGCCTGGGCGCGGCGCTCGGCGTCGGCCAGGCGGCTCGCGGTTTCGTTGCTGGCGGCTGCCAGTTCCTGCTTAACGCGCTGGTCGGCAGCGGCAAGCTCGGTCCTGGCACGATCGGCAGCGGCGAGACCATCGGCGATTTTCTGGGCTCGTTCATCCAGCGCCTTCGCGATCGGGGGCCACACGAAAGTCATCGTGAACCACACCAGGATCAGAAAGACGATAGCCTGAACGAACAGGGTCGCGTTGATACTCACGGCAACACCTTTCTATTCGTTGGCGTTGATCGGAGCGCTTAGGCCAGGACGAAGGGGTTGGCGAAAGCGAACAGCAGCGCGATGGCCACGCCGATCAGGAAGGCCGCGTCGATCAGACCGGCCAAGATGAACATCTTGGTTTGCAGCTCGTTGATCAGCTCAGGCTGACGAGCCGACGATTCCAGGAACTTGCCGCCCATCAGAGCGATACCGATCGAAGCGCCGATGGCGCCGAGACCAACGATCAGACCGCAAGCCAGAGCGACGAGGCCGAGAATGTTTTCCATGATGACTCCTAGGATGAAAAGAAAGGTTGGTTGAGAAAGGAAAAGGAAAGGGAAAGCTCAGTGAGCGTCATGCGCCTGGCCGAGGTAAATCAGCGCCAGCATCATGAAAATGAAGGCCTGCAGGGTGATGATCAGAATGTGGAAGATCGCCCAGATAGAGCCCGCAATGATGTGCCCCAGGGGGAGCAACACACCAGAGAGCGACATGGCAGCCGCGCCGCCCATCAGGGCGATCAGCATGAACACCAACTCACCAGCGTACATGTTGCCAAACAGTCGCATGCCGTGCGAAACCGTCTTGGCAAGGTATTCGATGATCTGCATGGCGAAATTCACCACGCCCAAAATGGCGGCGAACAGCGGATTCTTGCTGGTGCCGAACGGCGCCGTGAACAGTTCGTGGATCCAGCCGCCCAGGCCCTTGATCTTGATGCTGTAGTAGAAGCACAGCAGCAGCACGGCAGAGGACAGGCCCAGTGTCGTGGACAGGTCGGCCGTGGGCACGACGCGCAGATAGGCGTGGTGGTCGCTCAGCGCGCCCTGCCACAGCACCGGCAGCAGGTCGACGGGCAGCATGTCCATGGCGTTCATCAGGAAGATCCAGACGAACACGGTGAGCGCCAGCGGCGCGATGAACTTGCGGCTCTGGGCGTTGTGGATGTTGGCCTTGGCCTGGTTGTCCACCATCTCGACGAGGATCTCCACCGCCGCCTGGAAACGCCCCGGCACGCCTGCGCTGGCCTTGCGCGCGGCCGACCAGAAGACCAGCAGCATCAGCACGCCCAGCAGCACGCTGACGGCGATGGAGTCGAGGTTGACCACCGAGAAGTCAACGATGAAACCCTGCTTGACGTTCTGCAGATGCTGCAGGTGGTGAACGATGTATTCACTGGCGGTCGGTGCATTCGCTTCTGCGGCCATTGGACAACTCTTCTCTCAAATATCAATCGGTTCGTCGAACACCGGGGCGCGCCAGCAGCGCGATCCAGTACGCTTTCATCGTTACCACCATGCCGGCCAGCAAGGCCAGCCAACTGAGCCCCGGCACCAGCCTGGGCGCCGCCGCCAACATGGCGACGGTCACAACAATCTTCACCAGCTCCCAGCCGAAGAGTCCCGCCACGGCAGCCCCTGCGGACGTTCGCCTGCGCGCCATTGCACGCGCAAACAGCGCCGCGGGCAGCACCACCGACAAGCCCCCGTAGCCGACGGACCAGGCCCACTGCGCCCGCCCCGTCAGCAACCAGGCCAGCAGCGCAGCCAACACACCCACCGCTGCCTGGACCGCGACGATCCGCCAGACCGACAGGCGGGGCTGGCGCTTGCGCCACTCCGTTGCCTCCTGCGCGGTCAAGGGCTTGAAGTCGGAATCTTCAGCCTCAGATTCGGTCCAGGAGGCGGTTGTTTTCTCGCGGGAAGAAGCTTGCGCCACAGACCAAAACTTTCACAAAGCCCTTGATTATAAGTAAAAACCCCGTCCGATCCACAATTACCCAGGGGCCGGCCACCGAACCGAGGCACGAGCGGCGGCAATGTGGTGGCGCCCCAACGGCCCCCGGCCATCAGCCCCAGCACCATACCATTGGCTCCCGTGGCCGCCCGAGCCAGAAAGACCCGACATGACGACGCCTGCCAACCCGCCCGCCACCGATCCCCGCAAGGACTCGCTGATCGAATACCCCTCGCGCTTTCCCATCAAGGTGATGGGCGCGAACGTGAACGGCTTCGTGCATGCGGTGACCGAGGTGGCCCGGCGCTTCGATCCCGATTTCGATGCCTCCACCATCGAGCTGCGCGACAGCCGCGCCGGCAACTACCTGGGCGTGACCATCACCATCACCGCCACCAGCCGCGAGCAGCTCGACGACCTGTACCGCGCCCTGTCCTCGCACCCCATGGTCAAGGTCGTGCTGTGAGCCTGCCCGCCATGCAGCTGCGCGTGCTGGGCCGCGCGGGCTACGCCGACACCGTGGCCGCCATGCGGCGTTTCACCGAGGAGCGCACCGGTGACACGGCGGACGAGCTGTGGCTTTGCGAGCATCCGCCGGTCTATACGCAGGGCATTGCGGGCAGGAAGGACCACGTCCTGATGCCTGGCGACATTCCCGTCGTCGCCACCAACCGCGGCGGGCAGGTCACGCACCATGGCCCCGGCCAGGTCGTCGCCTATCCGCTGGTGGACCTGCACCGCGCGGGCTACTACGTCAAGGAGTACGTCCATCGCATCGAGGAGGCCGTGATCCGCACGCTGGGCCACTATGGCGTGACGGGCCACCGCGTGGCCGGCGCGCCGGGCATCTACGTGCGCCCGGACGACCCCGGCAGCCACGCGCGGCTGCCGCAGCGCCCGCTGCGGCGCGCGCCTGGCAGCGCGGCGCCCGTGCCCGACTTCGCGGGCCTGGCCAAGATCGCGGCGCTGGGCATCAAGGTCGCGCGCCACTGCACCTACCACGGCGTGGCGCTGAACGTGGCCATGGACCTGGAGCCCTTCTCGCGCATCAACCCTTGCGGTTACGCAGGATTGCAGACGGTGGACCTTTCTACAATCGGCGTCCACACCACCTGGGACGACGTGGCGGCCGTGCTGGGTCAACAGCTTGCCTCCCGCCTCGCGCCCTGACCCGCCCCCCGAAAAGCCATGAGCACTCCAGAAACCGTGCGCGAAGCGCAATCCGCCGAAGCCTACAACCCGCTGGCCAAGCAGAAGGCCGCGGCCAAGCTGTCGCGCATCCCGATCAAGGTCGAGCGGGGCGAGGTCCTCAAGAAGCCCGAGTGGATCCGCGTGAAGGCCGGCAGCCCGACGACGCGCTTCTACGAGATCAAGCAGATCCTGCGCGAGCACAAGCTGCACACGGTGTGCGAGGAGGCCTCCTGCCCCAACATCGGCGAGTGCTTCGGCCATGGCACGGCCACCTTCATGATCATGGGCGACAAGTGCACGCGCCGCTGCCCGTTCTGCGACGTGGGCCACGGCCGGCCCGACCCGCTGGACAAGGAGGAGCCGCTGAACCTGGCCAAGACGATCGCCGCGCTCCGGCTCAAGTACGTCGTCATCACCAGCGTGGACCGCGACGACCTGCGCGACGGCGGCTCGGGCCATTTCGTGGAGTGCATACAGCGCATCCGCGAGCTCTCGCCCGCCACGCAGATCGAGATCCTCACGCCCGACTTCCGCGGCCGCGACGACCGCGCGCTGGAGATCCTCAAGGCCGCGCCGCCGGACGTGATGAACCACAACCTGGAGACCGCGCCGCGCCTGTACAAGGAGGCGCGCCCGGGCTCGGACTACCAGTTCAGCCTGAACCTGCTCAAGAAGTTCAAGGCCCTGCACCCGGGCGTGCCCACCAAGAGCGGCATCATGGTCGGCCTGGGCGAGACCGACGAGGAGATCCTGCAGGTGATGCGCGACATGCGTGCGCACGGCATCGACATGCTGACCATCGGCCAGTACCTCGCGCCGAGCAACAGCCATCTGCCGGTGCGCCGCTACGTGCACCCCGACACCTTCAAGATGTTCGAGGCCGAGGCCTACAAGATGGGCTTCTCGCACGCGGCCGTGGGCGCCATGGTGCGTTCGAGCTACCACGCCGACCAGCAGGCGCACGCGGCCGGGGTTTGAAGAAAAATCGGCCTCCAGCGCTTATCCAGCAAGCGCTGGCAGCTACGAAATCGATAGAAACCCGGACTACTGGGCCAGCATGGCGGCCGGGTCGTCCGAGGCCAGCACCTGCTGCGCCCAGCCAGCGAGCTTGCGCGCGTCGACGCGCAGCACCTCCTGCTTGACGGCCAGGATCTGCGCCGGCTGCATGGAGAAGCTGCGCAGGCCCAGGCCCAGCAGCAGCCGCGTCATGCCCACGTCGCCCGCCATCTCGCCGCACACGCTCACGCTCTTGCCCTGGCGCGCACCCTCGGCGATCACGTCGGCCACGAGCCGCAGCACCGCCGGGTGCAGCGGCTCGTACAGGTGCGCCACGGCCTCGTCGGCGCGGTCGATGGCCAGCGTGTACTGGATCAGGTCGTTGGTGCCCAGCGAGAGGAAGTCGAAGTAGCGCAGGAACTGCTGCACGATGAGGGCCGCGGCCGGCACCTCAATCATGGCGCCCAGCTGCACGGTGCCATAGGCCGCGCCGCGCGCATCGAGCTCGGCGCGCGCCAGGTCCACCTGGGCCAGCGTCTGGCGGATCTCGCTCACGTGCGCGAGCATGGGAAACAGCAGCCGCACCGGCCCATGCGCGGCAGCGCGCAGCATGGCGCGCAGCTGGGTACGGAACATGGCCGGATCGGCCAGGCTCCAGCGGATGGCGCGCAGGCCCAGCGCGGGGTTGAGCGAGCGGTCCTTGTAGCCCTTGTCCAGCGGCTTGTCCGCGCCCACGTCCACCGTGCGTATGGTCACGGGCAGGCCCTCCATGCCCTGCACGGCCTCGCGGTAGGCGAGGTACTGCTCCTCCTCGTCGGGCAGGCGGCCGCCGCGCCCCATGAACAGGAATTCGCTGCGGAACAGGCCCACGCCCACGGCACCCGCGCGCAGGGCTGCAGCGGCGTCGCCCGGCTGCTCGATGTTGGCCAGCAGCTCGATGGCCTGGGCGTCCAGCGTGACGGCCGGCGTATGGCGCAGCCGCGTCAGGCGCTCGCGCTCCAGCGCGAGCTGGCGCTGGCGGAAGCCGTATTCGGCCAGGATGATGGGCGTGGGGTCGACGATCACCGCGCCGGCGTCGCCGTCGATGATGATCCAGTCGTCCTGGCGCACCAGCTGGCTGGCCCCGCGCGCGCCCACGACGGCGGGAATGTCCATGCTGCGCGCCACGATGGCCGTGTGGCTGGTCTTGCCGCCCACGTCGGTGACGAAGCCGGCGAACACGCTCTGCTTGAACTGCAGCATGTCGGCCGGCGACAGGTCGTGGGCCACCAGCACCAGCGGCACGTCGGCCGCGTCGCCCTGCAGGTACTCGGCCTCGGCGCCGGCCTCGGCCCGGCGGCGCGGGCTGGGCGGCGGCGCCACGGGGCTGGCAACGCCCTTCATGCGGCGCAGGATGCGCTCCACCACCTGCGCGAGGTCGGCCTTGCGCTCGCGCAGGTATTCGTCCTCCATCTCGTCGAACTGGCGGCTGATGATCTCCAGCTGCGTGGTCAGCGCCCATTCGGCGTTGTAGAGGCGGTCGGTGATCCAGTGCTTGACGCCGCTGACCAGCATCTCGTCCTGCAGCAGCATGAGGTGCACGTCCAGCAGCGCGGCCAGCTCGGGCGGCGCGTCGGGCGGCATGTCCGCCTGCAGGCGCTGCAGTTCCTCGATCACGGCATTGCGGCCGCTGCGCACGCGCGCGATCTCGGCCTGCACCTGCTGCGGCTCGATGAAATAGTGCGCGACCTCCATGCTGCCGGACGCTGCCAGCACCGCTCGCCCGATGGCGATGCCGCGGGCGATCGCCAGGCCGTGGATGGAGAAGGTCATGTGCGCCTCGCCCGCGGTTTATTCGCCCTCGCCGAACTTGCCATCGATCAGCGCCAGCAGCGCGCCCATGGCCTCCTGCTCCTGCGTGCCGTCGGTCTCGATCTCCACCTGCGAACCCAGGCCCGCGGCCAGCATCATCACGCCCATGATGCTCTTGGCATTGATGCGGCGCTCGCCCTTGCTCATCCAGACGTCGCAGGGGTAGCTGCCGGCCAGCTTGGTCAGCTTGGCCGAGGCGCGGGCGTGCAGGCCCAGCTTGTTGCTGATGGTGATGGTGTTCTTGATCATGAGTTGCGCGTTGGATGGGATTCTGCGGCCGCGGCCACCTGCAGCATCCCCTGCGTTCCGCCGGCCAGGGCGCGCGCGGCCAGGGCATCGAGCGGCTCGGCCCGGTAGCACACGGCCCGCAGCAGCATGGGCAGATTCACGCCGGCGATCAGGCGCGCATGGACGTCATCGACCAGGCGCCGGGCCACGTTGCAGGGCGTGGCGCCGAACAGGTCGGACAGCACCAGCACGGGCGCCTGGCCATGCTGCGCCAGCAGGGCGCGGGCGTTGGACAGCGTCTGCTCCGGCGGTTCATCGGGCGGCACGTCCAGGGCCAGCAGGTCATCCGCGCAATCGGAAAACACATGCAGCGCGCATTCGCGCAGGGCATGGGCCAGGGGGGCGTGGGCAATGATGAAAAGGCGTGTGTTCATGGCAGGCGGCAATGCCATGCATTATGGCGCCGCCCGATGGCGCCTCCGCGCGCTCACGGCTGCAGCGCCAGGCCCGCGAAGAAGGTGTCGGCCGCCGCCGTGCGCGGCTGCGGCGCGTAGACCACGGCGTGGTACAGGCGCGCCCGCGGGCCCTCCAGGCGCGCGAACCACACGGCCTCGGCCACGACCTCGGCGCCATCCGCGCCGCGCCCGCGCACCACCATGCGCAGCGACTGCGGCAAATCCAGGGCCTGCCGGGGGACGAAGGCCGCGCCGGCCTGCGCCTGCGGGCCAGCCTGCATGCGCGCCAGGGCGGCGGTGCGCCAGCGCGCGAGCGCGGCGCCCGCCTGGGACGGGTCGGCCAGCGGCATGTGCGACAGGGCAAAGGTGGCGCCATCGGCCTGGCAGCCGACCATGGACAGCTCCACGGCCCCGGCACCCAGGTCCACGGGCCGCGCGGCGCGCTCGGGCTTGCAGGGCAGGGACAGCGTGATGCCCGCCTCCGGCAAGGGCACGCTGCGCCAGTCGAGCGCCGGGCTGCAGGCGAGCAAGGCCAGCGCGCTGGCGGCCACGGAGAGGCGGACGGTGGAACGGGACATGGCGGGCATTATTCCCAGGCAGGCGCCAGGGCCCGCGAACTTTTCGCGCCCGGCCCAATCCCACGCTGGCATGTTCAGCTCGGGCGCTGCGGCACAATCGCGGCGTGGCTGCACCCTTGCCGGGTGCCATGATGGGGAAACGGATATGGGAATCAAGAAGTGGCTGGTGGCCGGCGCCGTGGCGGCGGGCGTTGCCGTGGGCGCCGTGGTGGTGCTGGGTTCGGGCCAGTCGGCCGCACCGCAGTCGACCTTCGTGTTGCTCGACGGCTCCCAGCAGACCACGGCCGACCTCAAGGGCAAGGTGACGCTGGTGAACTTCTGGGCCACGAGCTGCACCACCTGCGTGGCGGAGATGCCGGAGATCGTCGCTACCTACGACAAGTACAAGGACCGGGGCTTCGAGACCCTGGCCGTGGCCATGAGCTACGACCCGCCGAGCTACGTGGTGAACTTCACCGAGACGCGCAAGCTGCCGTTCAAGGTGGCCATCGACAACACCGGCGCCGTGGCCAAGGCCTGGGGCGACGTGAAGCTCACCCCCTCGACCTTCATCGTCAACAAGCGCGGCGAGATCGTGAAGAGCTACGTGGGCGCGCCCGACTTCGGCGAACTGCACAAGCTCATAGAGCGGCTGCTGGCCGAGGCCTGACCACCCTCCTTCTCGTGCGAAACGCCGTTTTCTTCATAAGAAAACGGCGTTTTTCCTTGCTGGGCAAGCGCCAGCAGCTATTCTCAAAATAGCATCCGCATGAAACCGGCGCACTCCCACCAGCCTAATGGCCGCAGACGCCGTGGAGCGGGCTTTGCCCGGCCACCGGCGTCGTCCCCCTTCCCACGCGCAGCGTGAGAGAAGGAGGAAGGCGCGAAGCGCCACTGGGGGTTGTTCCGCCTCACCGTGCGCGATAGGCGTCGTGGCAGGTCTTGCAGGCATTGGCCGCGGCGCCGAAGGCGGCCTTCAGGTTGTCCAGGCTGCCGGTCTTGGCGGCAGCGTCGAGCTTGGCGACCTCGGCCTGCAGCTTCTCCGAATACTCGGTGAACTTGGCATGCTCGCTCCACACGCCGGGCTTGGCCTTGGTCGGCGCGCCCTTGTCCGTGCCCGGGCCGAAACCCGCCCAGGGCAAGGCCGCGAGGCTGGCCACCACGTCGGCATTCGCCTGCGCCGCCTTGGCGTCGTAGGGCGCCTTGCCGTTGACCATGGCGCCGATGCGCCCGAAATGCTGCCCCATCATGAACAGCGCGCTCTGGCGGTATTTGATGGCCTCTTCGGGCTTGGCGAACTGCGCCGCGGCCGGCAGGGAGAGCAGCATGGCCGCAGAGGCGGCTACGGCGAAGGCAATGGCTTTGGATGGCATGTAGTGCACCTTTCGTGGGGAAGTGGGGCAGCAGCGCGGCAGGAGGCCGCCGCCTGCCAGGCCGCAGTATCGCGCCACGCCTAAGCGCCCGGGCTTTGCTCGGGTATGGCATGCGGCGCCGGCGCGGCCGCGGGGCACAATGGCCGCATCTTTCTCGGCCTCGAATCCGCACACCATGCAGCACACGGTACGCGTCTGGGATCTGCCCACCCGCCTGTTCCACTGGGCAATCGTCGCCACGACCATCGCGCTCGTGGCCACCGCCAAGATCGGCGGCAACGCCATGCAATGGCACATGCGCCTGGGCCTGGCGATGCTGGCGCTGCTCGCCTTCCGGCTGGCCTGGGGGCTGGTGGGCGGGCACTGGTCGCGCTTCGCGAGCTTCCTGTATTCGCCCGGGCGCCTGTGGCGCTACCTGGCGGGCCGGGGCGACGAGGCGCGCGACGACGTGGGCCACTCGCCCCTGGGCGCGCTGTCCGTATTCGCACTGCTGGCGCTGCTGCTGGCGCAGGTGTGCAGCGGGCTGCTGAGCGACGACGAGATCGCCTCCGCCGGCCCCCTGGCGCACCTGGCCCCGGGTGAATGGGTCGATCTGGCGAGTTGGTACCACAAGGACGTGGGCCAGTACCTCCTGGTGGCCTTCGTGGTCCTGCACCTGTGCGCCATCGCGTTCTACACGCTGGTGCGCCGGCGTCCGCTCGTGCGCGCCATGGTCCGCGGGGACAAGCAGTTGCCCCGGCCCGCGCCCTCGTCCCGCGACGACCTGGCCAGCCGCATCGGCGCGGCCGCGATCCTGGCCGCTGCCTGCGTGCTCGCCTGGTGGGTCGCAAGCCTGGGGTAAACCCGGAAAGGCGCATGGATACACTGGGCCATCGCCGTCTACCGCTCGAGAAAGAGTCCCCGCGCCCAATGGATCACCGCCCCGTCGTCACGCTGCTGAGCCCCACCCTGCCCCACGAAATGGAAGCGGTACGCGAGATCTTCCAGGAATATGCAGACAGCCTGGACGTGGACCTGTCGTTCCAGGGCTTCGCGGACGAATTGGCCACCCTGCCTGGCGACTATGCGCCGCCGCGCGGCCACCTCCTGCTGGCCGAGGTCGAGGGCAGCATCGCCGGCTGCTGCGCCCTGCGGCCGCTGGACACGGCCGACTACCCCAACGCCTGCGAGATGAAGCGCCTGTACGTGCGCAAGGCGTTCCGCGGCTTCGGCCTGGGCCGCCAGCTGGCCGAGGCCGTACTCGACCTGGCGCGCCAGGCGGGCTACGCCTGCGTGCTGCTCGATACGCTGGACGGCATGGAGGCGGCGCGCGCGCTGTATGCCGAGCTGGGCTTCGTGGAGATACCGCCGTACTACCACAACCCCCTCGCGGGATCGCATTACCTGAAGGCGGATATTTTCTAGTCCTTTCGGCCTCTCGCGCCCGCCAGGCAAGCGCTGGAAGCTATCAAAACAAAAGCGCCGCCGCGACGGATCGTCGCGGCGGCGCTTTTTCGTGCCGGGAAGGGATCAGCCCTTGGCCTGCGCCAGCAGGGTGGCCGCGTCGCTGACCTCGAACTTGCCGGGCGCCTCCACGTTCAGCGTGGCGACCTTGCCGTCCTTGACCAGCATCGAGTACCGGTTGCTGCGCAGCCCCAGGCCCTTGCCGTTCAGGTCGAGCGTGAGGCCCGCGGCCTTGGCGAACACGGCGTCGCCATCGGCCAGCATGCGCACCTTGCCGCCCGTCTTCTGATCGCGCGCCCATGCGCCCATGACGAAGGCGTCGTTCACCGCCAGGCACCAGATTTCGTCCACTCCGGCGGCCTTGAGGGCCTCGGCCTGCTCCACGTAGCCCGGCACGTGCTTGGCCGAGCAGGTGGGCGTGAATGCGCCCGGCACGGCGAACAGCGCGATGGTCTTGCCCGCGGCGGCCTTTTGCACGTCGACCGGGTTGGGGCCGATGCTGCAGCCATTGCCCTCGACTTCGACGTATTCCATCAACGTGGTGGCGGGCAGTTGGTCTCCGACCTTGATCATGATTGGCTCCTGGGAATAAAAAAACGACCCACATTGTGGGTCGTTTGACTGGGCATTGCTGCCCGGGGGCCGATAGGGCTTAGACCAGTGCGGCCTTTTGCACCAGGCGCGTGGCCACCCAGTTCTTGGTCTTGGAAAGCGGACGGCTTTCCGTGATCTCGACCGTGTCGCCCATCTTGTACTCGCCGTTTTCGTCGTGGGCGTGGTACTTGCTCGACTTGATCATGATCTTGTCGTAGATGGGATGCTTGACGCGGCGCTCGACGAGCACGGTCACGGTCTTGGCACGCTTGTCGCTGACCACCTTGCCAACCAAGGTGCGCTTGAGGGAGGGTTTGGCTTCCGTCATGTTCGCTCCTGGATTACTTGGCGGCTTGCTTTTCAGCAAGAATGGTCTTGGCGCGGGCAATGTCACGGCGCGTGGCGCGCAGCGTGTTGGTGTTGCCCAACTGTTGCGTAGCCTTCTGCATGCGCAGGCCGAAATGGGCCTTCTGCAGCGACTTGATTTCGGCCTCCAGGCCGGCTACGTCCTTTTGGCGGAGTTCAGCAGCTTTCGTCATGTTGATTTCTCCTTAAGCGCCAATCTGACGGGCTACGAACGTAGTGCGCAGCGGCAGCTTGGCGGCAGCCAGGCGGAACGCCTCGCGGGCCAGTTCTTCGGGCACGCCGACGATCTCGAACACCACCTTGCCGGGCTGAATCTCGGCCACGTAGTACTCGGGGTTACCCTTGCCGTTACCCATACGCACTTCGGCGGGCTTGGTGGAGATCGGCTTGTCGGGGAACACGCGGATCCAGATGCGGCCGCCACGCTTGACGTGACGAGAGATCGCACGGCGTGCGGCCTCGATCTGGCGGGCCGTCAGACGGCCGCGGTCCGTGCACTTCAGACCGAAGTCACCGAAAGCCACCGAATTGCCACGCGTGGCAATGCCGGTGTTGCGGCCTTTTTGCTCCTTGCGGAACTTGCGGCGAGCAGGTTGCAGCATGTTTATTCTCCTTTGCCGTCCGCTGCTGTAGCGGGCGCGTCAGTCTTGCGAACGCGCTTAACGGCGGTTGCGTCGGCGCCACCGGCGCCTTGGGGCTTGTCGCTGCCATCGGCCGGAGCGGCATTGCCGCCCATCGGACGACGGCCACCACGGCCTGCGCGATCGCCAGGACGGCCATCGCGGCGGGGGCCACGGGGGCGGCGCTCGTCATCGGGGCGCGGCGTCTCGGCCACGGGCAGGTCGCCACGGCCCAGCGTGTCGCCCTTGTAGACCCACACCTTCACGCCGATCACACCGTAGGTGGTCTTGGCTTCGGAGGTGCCGTAGTCGATGTCGGCGCGCAGGGTGTGCAGCGGCACGCGGCCTTCGCGGTACCACTCGGTACGTGCGATTTCGATGCCGTTCAGGCGGCCCGAGGACATGATCTTGATGCCCTGGGCGCCCAGGCGCATCGCGTTCTGCATGGCGCGCTTCATGGCGCGGCGGAACTGGATGCGCTTTTCGAGCTGCTGGGTGATCGAGTCGGCGATCAGCTTGGCATCGATTTCGGGCTTGCGCACTTCTTCGATGTTCACGGCCACCGGCACGCCCAGGCGCGTGGCGAGTTCCTTCTTCAGGTTCTCGATGTCCTCGCCCTTCTTGCCGATCACCACGCCCGGACGTGCCGAGTAGATGGTGATGCGGGCGTTCTTGGCGGGGCGCTCGATCAGGATGCGCGAGACGGCGGCGTTCTTCAGCTTGGCCTTGAGGAACTCGCGCACCTTGATGTCTTCGGCCAGCATGCCGGCGAAGTCACGGTTGCTCGCGTACCAGCGGCTGGCCCAGTTGCGGCTGACCGAGAGGCGAAAGCCGGTAGGATGGATTTTCTGTCCCATATTCGTTCCTATTGGCCTTAGTTACCCACGGTCACGTAGATGTGGCACGTCGGCTTGCTGATGCGATTGCCGCGGCCCTTGGCGCGCGCGGTGAAACGCTTGAGCGTGGTGCCTTGCTCGACGAAGATGGTCTTGACCTTCAGTTCGTCGATGTCGGCGCCGTCGTTGTGCTCGGCGTTGGCAATGGCGGATTCCAGCACCTTCTTGACGATGCCCGCAGCCTTTTTCTGCGTGAACGTCAGGATGTCCAGGGCTTGATCCACCTTCTTGCCGCGGATCAGATCTGCGACCAGGCGACCCTTGTCAACCGACAGGCGGACGCCACGCAGGACTGCACGTGTTTCAGACATGGTCATTCCTTACTTCTTGGCCTTCTTGTCGGCGGGGTGGCCCTTGAAGGTGCGCGTCAGGGCGAATTCGCCCAGCTTGTGGCCCACCATCTGGTCGGTGACGTAGACCGGCACATGCTGCTTGCCGTTGTGCACGGCAATCGTCAGGCCGATGAACTCGGGCAGCACCATGGAGCGGCGCGACCAGGTCTTGACGGGCTTCTTGTCCTTGGTGGCGATGGCCTTCTCGACCTTGGCCAGCAAGTGATGGTCAACAAACGGACCCTTTTTGAGAGAACGAGTCATTTGCTACCCCTTACTTCTTGCGACGCGACACGATCATGGTCTGTGTGCGCTTGTTGTTGCGGGTGCGGTAGCCCTTCGTCAGGTTGCCCCATGGGTCAACCGCGTGACGGCCTTCGCCGGTACGGCCCTCGCCACCACCGTGCGGGTGGTCGATCGGGTTCATGGCAACGCCGCGCACCGTCGGGCGGATACCCATCCAGCGCTTCACACCGGCCTTGCCGAGCTGGCGCAGGCTGTGCTCTTCGTTGGCAACCTCGCCGATCGTGGCGCGGCACTCGATGTGGATCCTGCGCACTTCGCCAGAGCGCATGCGCACCTGGGCGTACACGCCTTCGCGGGCCAGGAGCGTGGCCGACGTGCCGGCCGAGCGCGCGATCTGGGCACCGGCACCGGGCTTGAGCTCGATGCAGTGGATGGTCGAGCCCACCGGGATGTTGCGGATCGGCAGCGTGTTGCCCACGCGGATCGGAGCCTCGGAGCCGCTCACGATGGAGGCGCCGACTTCCAGGTTGCGCGGGGCGATGATGTAGCGGCGCTCGCCGTCGGCGTAGCACACCAGGGCGATGTGGGCCGTGCGGTTCGGGTCGTACTCGATGCGCTCCACCTTGGCGGGGATGGCGTCCTTGTTGCGGCGGAAGTCCACCACGCGGTAGTGGTGCTTGTGGCCGCCGCCCTTGTGGCGGGTGGTGATGTGACCGTTGTTGTTGCGGCCGGCCTTCTGGAACTGGGGCTCCAGCAGAGGCGCGAACGCATCACCCTTGTACAGGTGGTCACGCGAGATCTTCACCGTGCCGCGCTGGCCCGGGGTCGTGGGTTTGAGCTTGATAACAGCCATGGTTTACGCAGCCTCCCCGGACAGGTTCAGCTCTTGACCTTCCTTGAGCAGCACATAGGCCTTGCGCACGTTGTCGCGGCGGCCCATGGTCTTGCCAAAGCGCTTGGTCTTGCCTTTGGTGTTCACCACAGAAACACCCTTCACTTCCACCTTGAACATCAGTTCCACGGCGGCCTTGATTTCGGGCTTGGTTGCGTTCTGCAGCACCTTGAACGTCACGGCGTTGGACTTCTCGGCAACCATGGTGGCCTTCTCGGACACGATGGGAGCGACCAACACCTGCATCAGACGACCTTCGTCAAACTTGAGCGTGCTCATGCGAACATCTCCTTGAGTTTGTCGATCGCGCCCTTGGTGACGAGCACTTTCTTGTAATGCACCAGCGACACGGGGTCTGCATAACGCGGCTCGACGACGAACACGTTCTTCAGATTGCGCGAGGCGAGGTACAGGTTCTCATCGACCTCATCGGCGATCACCATCACCGATTGCAGGTTCATGGCCTTGAACTTGTCGGCCAGCACCTTGGTCTTGGGGCTTTCCAGCTTCAGCGAGTCCACCACGGCCAGGCGGCCTTCGCGGGCCAGCTGCGACAGGATGGCGGCCATGCCGGCGCGGTACATCTTCTTGTTGATCTTCTGCGTGAAGTTTTCTTCGGGCAGGTTCGGGAAGATGCGACCGCCCCCACGCCACAGCGGCGAGGAGGTCATACCGGCACGTGCGTTGCCGGTGCCCTTCTGCTTGAAGGGCTTCTTGGTCGAGTGCTTGACCTGCTCGCGGTCCTTCTGGGCGCGCGTGCCCTGGCGGGCATTGGCCTGGTAGGCGACGACGATCTGGTGGATCAGGTCTTCGTTGTACTGGCGATCGAACACGGTCTCGGGCACGTCCACCTTGGACGCGGCCTGGCCTTGTTCATTCAGGAGTTCGAGCTGCATTAGTTCGCTCCTTTGGAAGCTTTGGCCTTGACTGCCGGACGCACCGTCACGAACCCACCCTTGGAGCCCGGAACGGCGCCCTTGATCAAGAGCAGTTGGCGTGCTTCGTCGATGCGAACCACGTCGAGGTTTTGCGTCGTGACGGTGGCGTCACCGAGGTGGCCCGTCATCTTCTTGCCCGGGAAAATCCGGCCCGGATCCTGCGCCATGCCGATGGAGCCAGGAACGTTGTGCGAGCGGCTGTTACCGTGCGAGGCGCGCTGCGAACCGAAGTTGTGGCGCTTGATGGTGCCGGCGTAGCCCTTGCCGATGGAGGTGCCCTGCACGTCCACCTTCTGGCCCACGGCGAACACGTCGGCCACGGGCACGGCGCTGCCGGCGGCGTACTTGCCGGCGACTTCGGCGGTCACGGGGAATTCGCGGATGATTTCACCGGCTTCGACACCCGCCTTGGCGAGGTGGCCGGCTTCGGGCTTGGTCACGCGAGATGCCTTGCGCGAACCGAACGTGACCTGCAGGGCCACGTAGCCATCGTTCTCTTGGGTTTTGACCTGGGTCACGCGGTTGTTGGACACATCCACCACCGTGACGGGCACTGCGTCCCCGTCATCGGTGAACAGACGCATCATGCCCACCTTGCGGCCCAGCAACCCGAGGGAGTTGCTCAGACTCATTGGTTTTCTCCAAAACTTCCACCGCCCCGACTGCAATTGGCCCAGGCGTTTGCACCAAGGTGCGTGAAAGAAGGTTGATAAAACTCCGCATACTTGGCGCCCAGCAACCTGGACGCAAAAACGCGAAGCCGCAAAGTATAACGCGGACCGCCCTTCCGAGCAAGTCCGCGTTATTGCGGGCGCCGCCTCATGGCCGCGCCGCATGTGCCGCAGGGATTACTGCAGCTTGATCTCGACGTCCACGCCGGCCGGCAGGTCGAGCTTCATCAGCGCGTCCACCGTCTTGTCCGTGGGATCGACGATATCCATCAGGCGCTGGTGCGTGCGGATCTCCAGCTGGTCGCGGCTGGTCTTGTTGACGTGCGGCGAGCGCAGGATGTCGAAACGCTTCATGCGCGTGGGCAGGGGCACGGGGCCCTTGACGATGGCGCCGGTGCGCTTGGCGGTGTCGACGATCTCGGCGGCGGACTGGTCGATCAGCTTGTAATCGAACGCCTTGAGGCGGATACGGATCTTTTGCTTGGACATGATGTTCCTTGACTGGCTGTCCGCCGATTACTCGATGATCTTTGCCACGACGCCCGCGCCCACGGTGCGGCCGCCTTCGCGGATGGCGAAGCGCAGGCCTTCTTCCATGGCGATTGGCGCGATCAGCTTGACGGTGATCGACACGTTGTCGCCGGGCATGACCATTTCCTTGTCCGCCGGCAGCTCGATGGAGCCGGTCACGTCGGTCGTGCGGAAGTAGAACTGCGGACGGTAGTTGTTGAAGAACGGCGTGTGGCGGCCGCCTTCGTCCTTGGAGAGCACGTACACCTCGGCGGTGAAGTGCGTGTGCGGCTTGATGGAGCCGGGCTTGCACAGCACCTGGCCGCGCTCGACGTCTTCACGCTTGGTGCCGCGCAGCAGCAGGCCGACGTTGTCGCCAGCCTGGCCCTGGTCCAGCAGCTTGCGGAACATTTCCACGCCGGTGACGGTGGTCTTTTGCGTGTCGCGGATGCCGACGATTTCGATTTCTTCGCCGACCTTGATGATGCCGCGCTCGACGCGGCCCGTGACCACGGTGCCGCGGCCGGAGATGGAGAACACGTCTTCCACGGGCATGAGGAAGGCGCCGTCCACTGCGCGCTCGGGCGTGGGGATGTAGGTGTCGAGGGCTTCAGCCAGGCGCAGGATGGCGGGTTCGCCCTTGTCGGACTGGTCGCCTTCCAGGGCCAGCTTGGCCGAGCCGCGGATGATGGGGGTGTCGTCGCCGGGGAATTCGTATTTGTCCAGCAGTTCGCGCACTTCCATTTCGACGAGTTCGAGCAGTTCTTCGTCGTCCACCATGTCGCACTTGTTCAGGAACACGATGATGTAGGGCACACCCACCTGGCGGGCCAGCAGGATGTGTTCGCGCGTCTGGGGCATGGGGCCGTCGGCGGCCGAGCACACCAGGATGGCGCCGTCCATCTGGGCGGCGCCGGTGATCATGTTCTTGACGTAGTCGGCGTGGCCGGGGCAGTCCACGTGGGCGTAGTGGCGGTTGGCCGTTTCGTATTCGACGTGCGAGGTGTTGATGGTGATGCCGCGCGCCTTTTCTTCGGGCGCGTTGTCGATCTGGTCGTAGCCCTTGGCTTCGCCGCCGAACTTCTTGGACAGCACCGTCGCGATGGCCGCCGTCAGCGTCGTCTTGCCATGGTCCACGTGACCGATCGTGCCCACGTTCACGTGGGGCTTGGTCCGCTCGAATTTACCTTTTGCCATTTCAATTTCTCCAAAGAGCAATGCCTGTGTAGAGGTTTAACGTCTGCACCCGGTTGCTGGTTCGTCCCGCACAGGGCGACAGGACGGCACCGGATCGCAGATTGCAAGAAATTTGCTATCTATTAGATAGCTGCCAGCACTTGAGGACCAAGCACTGGCAGCCAATTCGTCTTTAACCAGAGGTGTCCGGGCAAGCTTCGCTGCGCGAATCCTGGTCCGGCACCTTGGTTTATTTGGCTCGCGCAGCGATGATGGCCTCGGCCACGTTGCGAGGAGCCTCGGCGTAGTGCTTGAACTCCATCGTGTACGTGGCGCGGCCCTGCGTCATGGAGCGCAGCTGCGTGGCGTAGCCGAACATCTCGGACAGCGGCACCTCGGCCTTGATGGCCTTGCCGCCGCCGACCATGTCGTCCATGCCCTGCACCATGCCGCGGCGGGACGACAGGTCGCCCATCACGGTACCGGCGTAGTCTTCGGGCGTTTCGACTTCCACGGCCATCATGGGCTCCAGGATGACGGGGTTGGCCTTCTTGGCGGCTTCCTTGAAGCCGAAGATGGCCGCCATCTTGAACGCCTGCTCCGACGAGTCCACGTCGTGGTACGAACCGAAGGTCAGCGCGACCTTGACGTCCACCACGGGGTAGCCGGCCAGCACGCCGCTGGTCAGCGCCTCTTCCACGCCCTTCTGCACGGCGGGGATGTACTCGCGCGGCACCACGCCGCCCTTGATCTCGTCGAGGAACTCGAAGCCCTTGCCCGGCTCGTTGGGCTCCAGGCGGAACACCACGTGGCCGTACTGGCCCTTGCCGCCGGACTGGCGCACGAACTTGCCGTCCACGTCCTTGACGGTGTTGCGGATGGTCTCGCGGTAGGCCACCTGGGGCTTGCCGACGTTGGCTTCCACGCCGAATTCGCGCTTCATGCGGTCGACGATGATTTCCAGGTGCAGCTCGCCCATGCCGGCGATGATGGTCTGGCCCGATTCCTCGTCGGAGCGCACGCGGAAAGACGGGTCCTCGGAGGCCAGGCGCGACAGGGCGATGCCCATCTTCTCCTGGTCGGCCTTGGACTTGGGCTCCACGGCCTGGGCGATCACGGGCTCGGGGAAGACCATCTTCTCGAGCATGATGTGGTGGTCCAGGTCGCACAGGGTGTCGCCCGTGGTCACTTCCTTCAGGCCCACGCAGGCGGCGATGTCGCCGGCGCGGATCTCTTCGATTTCCTGGCGCTCGTTGGCGTGCATCTGCACGATACGGCCGATGCGCTCCTTCTTGCCCTTGACGGCGTTGTAGACGGTGTCGCCCTTGTTCAGCACGCCCGAGTACACGCGCACGAAGGTCAGCTGGCCGACGAAGGGGTCGGTCATCAGCTTGAACGCGAGGGCCGAGAACTTCTCGTTGTCATCGGCCTTGCGCGAGAGGTGCTTCTCGTGGTCGTCCGGGTCGGTGCCGGCCACGTCGGGAATGTCCACCGGCGAGGGCAGCAGGTCGAGCACGGCGTCGAGCATGCGCTGCACGCCCTTGTTCTTGAAGGCCGAGCCGCACAGCATGGGCTGGATCTCGGTGGCGATGGTGCGCTGGCGCAGGCCGGCGATGATGTCCTGCTCGGAGAGGTCGCCCTCTTCGAGGTACTTGTTCATCAGCTCTTCGGACGCCTCGGCGGCGGCCTCGACCATGTTCTCGCGCCACTTGTTGCAGGTTTCGACCAGGTCGGCGGGGATGTCGCCGTACTCGAACTTCATGCCCTGGCTGGCTTCGTCCCAGATGATGGCCTTCATCTTGAGCAGGTCGACCACGCCCTGGAAGTGGTCCTCGGCGCCGATCGGCACCACGATCGGCACCGGGTTGGCGTTCAGGCGCAGCTTCATCTGGTCGTAGACCTTGAAGAAGTTGGCGCCGGTGCGGTCCATCTTGTTCACGAACGCGAGGCGCGGCACCTTGTGCTTGTTGGCCTGGCGCCAGACGGTTTCGGACTGGGGCTGCACGCCGCCCACGGCGCAGTACACCATCACGGCGCCGTCGAGCACGCGCATGGAACGCTCCACCTCGATGGTGAAGTCCACGTGGCCGGGGGTGTCGATGATGTTGATGCGGTGCTCGGGGCGCGACAGGTCCATGCCCTTCCAGAAGCAGGTCACTGCCGAGGAGGTGATGGTGATGCCGCGCTCCTGCTCCTGCTCCATCCAGTCGGTGGTGGCGGCGCCGTCGTGCACCTCGCCCAGCTTGTGGGTCACGCCGGTGTAGAACAGGATGCGCTCGGACGTCGTGGTCTTGCCTGCGTCGATGTGCGCCGAGATACCGATGTTGCGGTAGCGCTCAAGGGGGGTTTTGCGTGCCATGATGGTCTTTCGTTAACGGCCAAGAGCCCGTCCGCCAAACAGGGCGAATCGGGCTCCCAGCCAGTGCGATAGGGATGCGCTGAGGCTTAGAAGCGGAAGTGGCTGAAGGCCTTGTTGGCTTCCGCCATGCGGTGCACCTCGTCACGGCGCTTCATGGCGCCGCCACGGCCTTCGGTGGCTTCCATCAGCTCGTTGGCCAGGCGCTGTGCCATGGACTTCTCGCTGCGCTTGCGCGCGGCTTCCTTGATCCAGCGCATCGACAGGGCCAGGCGGCGCACGGGGCGCACTTCCACGGGCACCTGGTAGTTGGCGCCACCCACGCGGCGGGACTTGACTTCCACCATGGGCTTGACGTTGTTGATGGCCGTGACGAACACCTCCAGGGCATCCTTCTCGGGTTGCTTCTTCTCGATCAGTTCCAGGGCGCCGTAGATGATGCGCTCTGCAACTGCCTTCTTGCCGCCTTCCATGATCACGTTCATGAATTTGGACAGCTCTACGTTGCCGAACTTGGGATCCGGCAGGATTTCACGTTTGGGGACTTCGCGACGACGTGGCATTTCTCACCTCTATCTTTGCTTCAGTTGGCGCCGTTCCCGGCACCGCGAGAGCCCATCCGGGACTCCCACTTACTCGACCCGCGCGCACCATGCACGTTGGGGTCACTACGTCCGGCCGGCCTGCCAGGCCTCCGAACACCGAATGTTTCCTGCAAAAAGACGCTTTAGGCCTTCTTGGGACGCTTGGCACCGTACTTGGAACGGGCCTGCTTGCGATCCTTGACGCCTTGCAGGTCAAGGGAGCCGCGCACGATGTGGTAGCGCACACCGGGCAAGTCCTTCACACGGCCGCCGCGCACGAGCACCACGGAGTGCTCCTGCAGGTTGTGGCCTTCGCCGCCGATGTAGGAAATGACCTCGAAGCCGTTGGTCAGGCGCACCTTGGCGACCTTGCGCAGCGCGGAGTTCGGCTTCTTGGGCGTCGTGGTGTACACGCGGGTGCACACGCCACGGCGCTGGGGGCAGTTTTCCATGGCAGGGCTTTTGGATTTGACAACTTCGACCGTGCGGCCCTGACGCACGAGTTGGTTGATGGTTGGCATTAATACGTCCCTAAACGTGAATGAAAAGCGAAAACGTGAATCCCTTCGGAAATTCCGAAAAGCCTTCTAATGTACCAGCTTGAAGCTTCGCAGGCAACCGCCTACTTGATCCACAGGCGGATGGCGTCCCAGGCGCGGCCGAAGATGCCGGCCTGCGCCACGTCCTCCAGCGCCACCAGGGGCACCTCGGCCACCTGCTCGCCGCCCAGCTTCACCTTCAGCGTGCCGATGGGCTGGCCCTTGGTGAAGGGCGCGATCAGCGGGTCCTGGCGCACGATCTCGGTGCTCAGCTTGCCGGCGCTGCCCGAGGGCACGGTGACCACGATGGCGTCGGGGCGGCCGATCTTGAGCGTGCCCTGCGTGCCCTTCCAGACGGCCGGGGTAGCGGCGGCCTGGCCGGCGTCGAACAGCTTGACGGCGTCGAACGCCGTGTAGCCCCAGTTCAGCAGCTTCTGGCTCTCGTTGGCGCGCGAGTTCTCGCTGGCGGCGCCGAGCACGATGGACAGCAGGCGGCGCTGCCCCACGTTCGGGAAGTCGCGCTTGGACGTGGCCACCAGACAGTAGCCCGCGGCGGCCGTGTGGCCGGTCTTCAGGCCGTCGACCGTCGGGTCGCGGAACAAGAGCGTGTTGCGGTTGTTGCCGTTGGAGGCCGGCGTGCCCTCGTAGCGGTACTGCTTGGTGGAGTAGTAATGCATGTACTGCGGGAAGTCCTGCATCAGCCGCGTGGCGAGCGTGGCCAGGTCGCGCGCCGTGGTGGTGTGGCCGGGCTCGGTCAGGCCCTCGGGGTTCTTGTAGGCGGTGTTCTTCATGCCCAGCGCCTTGGCCTGCTCGTTCATCAGGCGCACGAAGTTCTCCGCCGTGCCGCCCACGCCCTCGGCCAGGGCCATGGTGGCGTCGTTGCCCGACTGCACGATCATGCCCTTGAGCAGGTCATCGACCGGCACCTGCATCTTGGGGTCGATGAACATGCGCGAGCCCGGCATCTTCCAGGCGCGCTCGCTCACGGGCAGGCGCTGCTCCAGCGTGATCTTCTTGGCGCGCAGCGCATCGAACACGAGGTAGCCGGTCATGAGCTTGGTCAGCGACGCCTGCTCCACCGGCGCGTCGATGTCCTTGGCGGCCAGCACCTGGCCCGCCGTCACGTCCACCAGCAGGTAGTTGCGCGCGGCGATTTCGGGAGGCTGGGGCGCCTGGGCCCAGAGGATGGCGGGCGCCATCAGCGCGGCACAGGCAAGGGATCGCAACAAGGACAGGAGAGACTTCATGGTGGAAACAGGCACTCGGGGAACAGGAAAAACAAACCGGCCGGGGCGGCCGCTGGAGGGCATCTGCGCCATGCCGCCAGCCGCGGCACGGCGCTTGGGAATCAGGGCATGGACTGGAGGTGGCGCATGACCAGCCCCTTGAGCAGGGGCAATTGTCCGTGAAAGAAATGGCCGCCCCCGGGGACAACCGTAACCGGCAGTGTCTGGGGGCGCGCCCAGTCCATCACGGTGGCCAGCGGCACGGTTTCGTCGTGCTCGCCGTGCACGACGAGGGCGCGCATGTGGGCCTCGGGCGGCAGCGGCGCCACCGTGAAGCGGCTGGTCGCCGTGCCCACGAGCACGGCGCTCTCCACCCGCCGCTCGCCCCACAGGCGGGCGATCGCATGGCTGGTCACGAAGGCGCCGAAGGAAAAGCCCGCCAGCGCGATCGGCCCCTCGGGCGCCACCTGGCGCACCATGGCCAGCAGGTCGTCGAGCTCGCCGTCCCCCGCGTCGTGCACGCCGGCCGTGCCGCCCACGCCGCGGAAGTTGAAGCGCACGGCGGCGAAGCCGCTGGCCACGAAGGCGCGCGCCAGGGTCTGCACGACCTTGTTGTCCATGGTGCCGCCAAACAGCGGGTGCGGGTGGGCGATCACGGCCACGCCGCGCGCCGGCGCGCCGGCGACCGGGGCATCGCGCACGGCCTCGATGGCGCCGGCCGGGCCGGTCAGGCTCAGGCGTTCGGTCTGGGCATTCACGTTGCTATCCAATCAAGAGCTTCTCGCGCTTGCCGGACAAGCGCTACAGCCCAAAAACACTGCTAACCAGGATAGAGCGCCGATCAGCGGCCGAGTTCCGGCGGCGTGCGCAGGCGCTCGACCACCACGCCGTTCTTGAGGTGCGACTCCACGATCTCGTCGATGTCGGCCTCGTCCACATAGGTGTACCAGACGCCCTCGGGGTAGACCACGGCGATGGGGCCGCCCGCGCAGCGGTCCATGCAGCCGGCCTTGTTCACGCGCACCTTGCCGGGGCCCATCAGGCCCTGCTGCTTGACCAGCATCTTGCAGCGCTCGAACGCCTGCTGCGCGCCGTGCTGCGCGCAGCAGTTCTCGCCGTTGCTGCGCTCGTTGAGGCAGAAGAAGATGTGGCGCTGGTAGTAGGGGGTCGTGGTATCGCTCATGGGTCGATTCTAGGATTGCGTGTCGCGCCGCGACACGTGCAGCACCACATACATCAGCGCGGCGTAGGGCCAGAGCCAGCCCAGCCACTGCCCCAGGCCGTAGAAGCGGATGAAGCGCCCCTGCTCCCAGGCCTGCAGCGTCTGGGCGAAGTAGGCGCTCGCGGGCGCCTCGTTGAGCAGGTTCAGGTGCAGCATCAGCGCCAGCAGCAGCAGGGCCGCGCTGGCGCGCCGGGGCACGGCCGCCAGCGCCAGGGCCGCGCCCAGCCCCACGCCGAGGCCGGCGCGCGCCGCCGGGGTCAGCCATTCCCAGGCGTGGGTCGGGCCATAGCTGAGCAGCGCGGACAGCGCCGTCACCGCCACGCCGACCGCCGCCGCCGCCAGGGCGAACGCCACGCGCCGCCCCACGTGGCGCATCACGCCGTAGCCGAGCAGGCAGGGGATCAGCAGGCCCAGCGCCACGGCCAGCAGCTCGCCGCCGGGCGACAGCGGCTCCAGCACCGGCTCGCGCACGGGCAGCCAGCCGATGAAGGGCGTGTCCTCCAGCAGCTCGGTCAGGGCCGCCTCCAGCCGGTCCCACACCTGCCCCAGGCCGAAGGGCAGGGCCGCCGGGAACAGCAGCGCCCAGGGCCACAGGGCCAGCAGCACCAGCGCGCCGCGCGCCTGCGGCACGAACCAGCGCTCGCGGAAGCGGCTCCAGCGCGCGATGGCGCCCAGGCGTTCGAGCAGCGCCGCGGCGAGCGCGCCCAGCAGCGCGCCCGCGGCATTGAGCGCCAGGTCCATGTTGGAGGGCACGCGCCGCGGCAGGTAGATCTGCAGGTACTCCATGGCGAACGACAGCAGCGCGCCCGCCAGCGCCGCCGCCGGCACGGCCGCGCGCGGCCAGCCGGTGCGCAGCAGGGCCAGCGCCAGCAGGAAGCCCAGCGGCGCGTAGCCGGCCACGTTCAGGTTGACGTCGAACCAGGTCCAGTACGGCGGCGGGATGCGCGCGGTGAAGAACACCCAGGGGGAGATGCCCTGCTCGCGCCAGCCCTCGAACGGGAACAGGCTGGCGAAGACGATCAGTGCCGCATAGATGAGCGCCAGGGGCCAGGCCGATGTCTTGTGCACCGCGCTTGCCCCCAGCCATCAGAACGGCTTGACCACCACCAGCACCACGGCCGCGATGAGCAGCAGCACGGGCAGTTCGTTGAACCAGCGGAACCACCGGTGGCCATGCTGGTCGGTATTGGCCGCCAGGGCGCTCAGCAGCCGCGCGCAGACCCAGTGGTAGAGCACCACCAGCACCACCACGGCCAGCTTGGCGTGCAGCCAGCCATTGCCCGGCCCCATGCCTATGCCGTAGCCGAGCCACAGCCACAGGCCCAGGCCGATGGCCGGCAGCGCCAGCAGGGTGGTGAAGCGCAGCAGCTTGCGCGCCATCAGGAGGAGCCGGTCGCGCTCGGCCACCGAGCCCGGCTGCACCATGGCCAGGTTGACGAAGATGCGCGGCAGGTAGAACAGGCCGGCGAACCAACTGGCGATGAAGACGATGTGGAAGGCTTTGACCCAGAGCATCGGCGCAGTGTACGTGGCGCGCGGCGGCGCGGCGGCGAAAAAAAGAAGCCCGGACGGGACCGGGCGGGAAAGCCCCGCGGCGGTGGACGCCCCGGGGTCCCGCTCAGGGAGGTGAAGCGGGGGGCGGCACGGCCGCCCGGGGGCAATCTAGCACTGGCACGCGGCGGGCGCAAGCCCGGAACCAAGCGCCTCGTGCAGCGCCCGCGCCAGGCGCTGCGCGTCCGGCGCAGGCGCGCCGAGCTGGGCGCACGACACGGTGCGCCGGCGCATCGCGGCCTCGTCGCCGCTCTGGCCGAGCGCGTGGCACAGCAGCGCCCAGTCGGGCGGCGCGACCAGGGTGCCCGCCACCAGCAGCACGCCGGTGCGCTGGCGCCGCTGCGCCAGGCCGACGAGCTTGCGCCCAGCGGCGTCCACCACCTCCCAGGGCGCCAGGCTGCCGTAGCAGGCCCAGGGCACGACAGGGCCGGTGCGCGCGTTGGCCGCATCTACCTGCGCCGGGGGCAGCGCCTCGGCGGCCACGCCCAGCGCCGCCAGCACCTGCACGTGCAGCCGGCCCAGGCCCTGGTAGCTGTCGGGCAGGCGGCCCTGCACCCAGGGGTGGTCCAGCGGCAGGACGACCGAGCAGCTGACCATCCACGGCCCGACCAGCACCGCGCCGCCGCCCGAGGGGCGCAGCAGCAGGTCGGTGCCAGGCGCCAGGCGCGCGCGGGCCTCCTCCTCGAACCTGCGCTGCGAGCAGCCGAGCACGATGGCGGGCGCGCCATAGGTCCACACCCGAAAGCGCGGCTGCGCCACGGGCTCCAGCATCTGCCGATGGTTCCACGCCTGCTCCTGCGCGATGGTGGTGAGGAAGGTCTGCGGGTCGGACATGGACGCGCAGCCTACCACCGCGCGCGCCCGGCGATGTGGGGGACAATCACGCCCATGCATCTGTCCAGCCCCACCCCCTTCCCCGCCAACCGTCCGCGCCGGCTGCGCCGCGACGCATTCACCCGCAACCTGGTGCGCGAGAACCGGCTCACGCCGCACGACTTCATCTACCCCGTGTTCGTGCACGAGGGCACGCAGCTGCGCGTGCCCGTGCCCTCCATGCCCGGCGTGGAGCGCCTGAGCCTGGACCTGCTGCTGCCGGTGGCCGAAGAGTGCGTGCGGCTGGGCATTCCCTACCTGGCGCTGTTTCCCTCCATCGACGCGGCGCTGAAAACCCCCGATGGCAAGGAGGCCCTGAATCCCGAGGGCCTGATCCCGCGCGTGGTGCGCGCGCTGAAGAAGGAGTTCCCGCAGCTCGGCGTGATGACCGACGTGGCGCTGGATCCCTACACCAGCCACGGCCAGGACGGCATGCTCGACGACACCGGCTACATCCTGAACGACGAGACGGTCGAGATCCTCGTGGGCCAGGCGCTTGCCCACGCCCAGGCCGGCGTGGACATGGTGGCGCCCAGCGACATGATGGACGGGCGCATCGGCGCGATCCGCGACGCGCTGGAGGCCCACGGCCACATCCACACGCGCATCATGGCCTACAGCGCCAAGTACGCCAGCGCCTTCTACGGCCCGTTCCGCGACGCCGTGGGCTCGGCCGCCAACCTGGGCGCCAGCAACAAGGACGTCTACCAGATGGACCCGGCCAACACCGACGAGGCGCTGCGCGAGGTGGCGCTGGACCTGGCCGAGGGCGCCGACATGGTCATGGTCAAGCCCGGCATGCCGTACCTGGACGTGCTGCGCCGCGTGAAGGACGAGTTCAAGGTGCCCACCTTCGCCTACCAGGTCAGCGGCGAGTACGCCATGCTCAAGGCCGCCGCGGCCAACGGCTGGCTTCAACATGACAAGGTGATGATGGAGGCGCTGCTGGCCTTCAAGCGCGCCGGCGCAGACGGCATCCTGACCTACTTCGCCCTGGACGCCGCGCGGCTGCTCACGAAATAAGAGCTGCTTACGCTTGCCAGACAAGCGCTGGAGGCCGATTTGCCTGAAAAATCCCCGCAGCCGTTCCGGGTCTTTCACCTCCAGCCTGGCGTGGGCGCCAGCGAACTCGCGCAGCTGCCGGGGGCGCCGCCCGCGCAGGGCTTCTACTGGATCGCCTGCACGCGCGCGGCCTTCAGCGCCGAGCTGCCGCGCCTGCAGGCCATGCTGCAGGCCGTGGCGGGACAGCAGCTCGTGGACCTGCACGTCTCCGACCTGCTCAACGCGCAGCTGCCCTCGCACTACGACTACACCTCGCAGTACGACCTGCTCGTGGTGCGGCGCCTGGGCACCGCGCAGGCCGAGGCCGGCGCGCCGCTGGCCCGGCCCGCCGCGCGCGGCGGCCTGCCCGTGCTGCGGCGCATAGACACCAGCCCCGTGGGCTTCGCCGTGTTCGACCAGGTGCTGCTGTCGGTGCACCCGGGCGACTGCGGCGTGCGCGACGCCTACGCCGCGCGGCTGCTCTCGCAGGCAGCGCCCTCCTCACCCGCTGCCACCCCCGCCGAGGCCGTGGTGCGCGAGCTGCGCGCCGGCCCCGTGGCCGGCGCCCGGCTGCCCACCAGCCCCGCCGACCTGATGGTGCGCGTGGTGGGCCACATCGTGGACAACTACCTGGATCTGCGCCGCGAGCTCTCGCGCCAGCTCGACCACTGGCAGACCGAGCTGCTGCGGCCCAGCACGCGCTTCACCGACTGGAGCGCGCTGCTCGGCGCGCGCCTGGCGCTGCACCAGCTCGACGAGATCTGCGAAGACCAGCGCGCCGCCGTGCAGGCCTGGAGCGAGGCCCTCTCCACCTGGACGCCGCAGCCCGACACGCCCGCCGCGCTGCGCGAGCTCGACCTGCTCAAGGTGCGCACGCGCGACGTGCTGGAGCACATCGAGCGCGTGGTGCACCACGTACGCCGCCTGGAGCAAAGCACCGAGGCCGTGCTGCAGATGCACTTCTCGGTGCAGAGCAACCGCACCAACGACATCATGCGCACGCTCACGGTGCTCACCGCCGTGTTCCTGCCGCTGAACCTGATCGCCGGCATCTTCGGCATGAACTTCGAGTTCATCCCCTTCGTGCACACGCGGGAAGGCTTCTGGTGGGCCATGGGCTCCATGGCCGCGATCGCCGCGGCGCTCACCGTGTTCTTCTGGCGCAAGCGCTACCTGACCCGCACGGGCAGGGATCCAGCCCCCTGAGAGCGCGTTCAAGGTCCAAGCGGCTGCGGCGGCCGCTGGCCTCGGACGCGCCCGACTCCACACGCCATGGACCGCACGGACCCGGAAAACCCTCTTTCTGGCAGGGGTTCGATATTTGCCCATGTAAATAATTGCCAAGACAATTATTGTCTCCACTATGAAATCACCGCATGAAGAAGATCCCCCCGGTGGCGACGGCCTGTGTCCGCTGTCGGACCCGTCGCTGCCCGTGCCGTTCGCAGTGGAGCGCAGCATCGGCTTCCAGCTGCGCCGCATCGCCACGCTGCTGGGCGCCGAGGTCGATCGCCGCATGGAGCCCCTGGGCCTGACCGACGCGCAGTGGAGACCCCTGCTGCGCCTGCTGCTCGACCCGCCGGGCACGGCCGCGGCGCTGGCGCGCATGTGCCACCTGGACGCGGGCGGCCTCACGCGCCTGCTCGACCGCCTGGAGGCCAAGGGCCTGTGCCAGCGCGAGCGCTCGCTGGAAGACCGGCGCGTGGTGAACATCGCCCTCACGCCCGAGGGCCGCGCCGTGGCCGAGCGGCTGCCGGCCATCCTGACCGGCGTGCAGGACGAGCTGCTGGGCGGCTTCAGCGAGGCCGAGGAGGCGCAGCTGCGCGACTTCCTGGCCCGCATCTACGCCAACACCCGCGCCATGCCGGGCTCCTGAAGAAGCCCCGTCCACCCGAGAGAACCACAACATGAAGAACCAGCTCTCCATCCCCCCTGCGCCCGGCGCGGCCCTGCTCCATGCCGCCGCGCTGGCCGCGGCGCTGCTGGCGCTCACGGGCTGCGCCGACATGTCGGGCATCGCCCCGCAGGCACGGCTGCGCGACGCGGCCACGCTCGTCGATCCCGGCGCGCCAGCCGCCGCCATGGCGCCCGACTGGTGGCGCGCCTTCGGCGACGCGCAGCTCGACGCGCTGGTGCAGCAGGCGCTGGACGGCAACCCCGGCCTGCGCCAGGCGGCCGCGCGCATCGCGCGCGCCGAGGCGTTCACGCGGTCCGCGCGCGCCGCGCTCGGCCCGCAGGTGAACGCGGGCGCCGACCTCACGCGCCAGCGCTACAGCGAGAACGGCCCCTACCCGCCGGGCCAGGCCGGCAGCATCCTGGACATCGACACGGCGCGCCTGTCGGGCAGCTGGGAGATCGACTTCTTCGGCAAGAACCGCGCCGCGCTCGAATCGGCCCTGGGCACGGCCCGCGCCGCGCGCGCCGACGCCGATGCCGCGCGCCTGCTGCTCGCGGCCAACGTGGTGCACGCCTACCTGCAGCTCGCGCGGCTGCAGGAGCAGCTGCAGGTGGCCGATCGCACCCTGGCCCAGCGCGGCGAGGTGCTGCGCCTGGTGCAGCAGCGCGTGAGCGCCGGCCTGGACACGCGGCTGGAGCTGCGCCAGAGCGAGGGCGCGCTGCCCGAGGCGCGCCAGCAGATCGAGGCGCTGCGCGAGCAGGCCGCCCTCACGCGCAACGCGCTGGGCGCGCTGGCCGGAGAGCCAAAAGCAGCCCTAGCGCTTACCCCATCTGCGCTGGCAGCTATGCAATCCGCAGCGGTCCCCGCCGCGCTGCCCGCCGACCTGCTGGGCCGCCGCCCCGACGTGGCCGCCGCGCGCTGGCGTGTGGAAGCCGCCACGCAGGACGTGGCCGTGGCGCGCGCGCAGTTCTACCCCAACGTGAGCCTGACGGCCTTCGTGGGCCTGGCCAGCATGGGCCTGGGCAACTTCGTGGAGGCGGGCAGCCGCGAATGGGGCGTGGGCCCGGCGCTGCGCCTGCCCGTCTTCGACGCGGGCCGCCTGCGCGCCAACCTGGCGGGCAAGTCGGCCGACCTGGACGCGGCGGTGGAGAGCTACAACGCCGCGCTGCTGGACGCCGTGCGCGACGCGGCCGACCAGCTCGCATCGAGCGCGTCGGTCGAGCGCCAGATGGCCGAGCAGCGGCAGGCCGGCGAGGCGGCCGAGGCCGCCTACGCCATCGCGCGCAAGCGCTACGAGGCCGGCCTGGGCAACTACCTGCAGGTGCTCTCGGCCGAGACGCAGGTGCTGGCCCAGCGCCGCCTGGCCGTCGATCTGGCCGCGCGCCGCCTGGACGCCCAGGCCGGCGTGATGCGCGCCCTCGGCGGCGGCTATGCCGCGAGCTGAATCCACTCCCCCCAACACAAGTCCCGCATCCACCATGAACGCACCGCAATCTCCCGCCGCCAAGCCCGCCCGCCGCAAGGCCCTGCTCACGCTCGCAGGCGTGGTCGTGCTCGCAGGCGCCGCCTGGGGCCTGTACGACTGGCTGGTGGCCAGCCATTACGAGAACACCGACAACGCCTACGTGCAGGGCAACGTCATCCAGATCACGCCGCAGACCGGCGGCACGGTGACGGCCATCCTGGCCGACGAGACCGACCTGGTGCGCGCAGGCAGCGCGCTGGTGCGCCTGGACCCGGCCGACGCGCGCGTCGCGCTGCAGCAGGCCGAGGCCGCGCTGGCCCAGGCCGTGCGCCAGGCGCGCCAGCTCTACGCCAACAACGCCACGCTGGCCGCCCAGGTGCGCCTGCGCGAGGCCGACGTGGCGCGCGCCCAGTCCGACATCGCCCGCGCGCAGGACGACCTGCGCCGCCGCCAGATGCTGACGGGCGACGGCGCCGTCTCCAAGGAGGAGCTGCAGCACGCGCAGAGCCAGCTCGACACCGCGCGCACCCAGCTCGCGGCCGCGCAGGCCGGCGTGGCGGCGGCGCGCGAGCAACTCGCCAGCAACCAGGCGCTGACCCAGGGCGTGGCCGTGCAGGAGCACCCCAGCGTGCTCGCCGCCGCCGCCAAGGTGCGCGAGGCCTACCTGGCCGACCGCCGCACCGCCCTGCCCGCGCCCGTGGACGGCTACGTGGCCAAGCGCAGCGTGCAGCTCGGCCAGCGCGTGGCCGCTGGCACGCCGCTCATGGCCATCGTGCCGCTGTCGCAGGTGTGGGTGGACGCTAATTTCAAGGAAAACCAGCTGCGCCACCTGCGCCTGGGCCAGCCCGCGAAGCTCACGGCCGACCTGTACGGCAAGAAGGTCGAATACACCGGCACCGTGGCGGGCCTGGGCGTGGGCACGGGCGCGGCCTTCGCGCTGCTGCCCGCGCAGAACGCCACGGGCAACTGGATCAAGGTGGTGCAGCGCGTGCCCGTGCGCATCGTGCTCGACGCCGAGCAGCTGGCCGAGCACCCGCTGCGCGTGGGCCTGTCGATGGAGGTGACGGTGGACACGAAGGAGCGCGGCGGCGCATCGCTGGCCGAGGCGCCGCGCCAGGAGCCGGTGGCGCAGACGGCCGTGTACGCATCGCTGGACAACGGCGCCGACGCCGACGTGGCCCGCATCATCCGGGCGAACCTGGGCGCGCGCTGACCATGGCCGCCCCCGCCCACCCGGCGCCCCTGCTGCCCCCGCCGCTCACCGGCAGCGCGCGCACCTGGGGCACGCTGGCCCTGTCGGCCGCCACGTTCATGAACGTGCTCGACACGTCCATCGCCAACGTGTCGCTGCCCGCCATCGCGGGCGACCTGGGCGTGAGCCCCACGCAGGGCACCTGGGTCATCACCAGCTTCGCGGTAGCCAACGCCATCGCGGTGCCGCTCACGGGCTGGCTGTCGCAGCGCTTCGGGCAGGTGCGGCTGTTCGTGGCCAGCGTCACGCTGTTCGTGATCGCCTCGCTGCTGTGCGGCCTGGCGCCCAACATGGCGATGCTCATCGCGGCGCGCGCGCTGCAGGGCTTCGTCGCGGGGCCGATGATCCCGCTGTCGCAGTCGCTGCTGCTGTCGAGCTACCCGCGCGCGCTCGCCGGGCTGGCCATGGCCATGTGGTCCATGACCACGCTGATCGCGCCCGTCACCGGGCCGCTGCTGGGCGGCTGGATCACCGACAACCTGGCCTGGCCGTGGATCTTCTACATCAACGTGCCCGTGGGCATCGCGGCCGTGCTGGTCACCTGGGGCATCTTCCACAAGCGCGAGACGGTGCGGCGCAAGCTGCCCATCGACTCCATCGGCCTGGCGCTGCTCGTGATCTGGGTGGGCGCGATGCAGATCATGCTGGACATCGGCAAGGAGCACGACTGGTTCGAGTCGCCCTGGGTCGTGGCCTGCGCGCTGGTGGCCATCATCGGCCTGGCGGCCTTTCTGATCTGGGAGCGCGGCGAGGAGCATCCGGTGGTGGACCTGACACTGTTCAGGAACCGCAACTTCTGGGCCGGCACGCTGGCCACGGCCGTGGGCTATGGCGTGTTCTTCGGCAACGTGGTGCTGCTGCCGCTGTGGTTGCAGCAGTACATGGGCTACACCGCCACGCAGGCCGGCGAGGTAATGGCGCCCGTGGGCCTGCTGGCCATGGTGCTCTCGCCCTGGGTGGGCAAGAACATCGGCAGGACCGACCCGCGGCGCTTCGCCACCTTCGCGTTCCTGGTGTTCGCGCTGGTGCTGTGGATGCGCTCGAACTTCAACACCCAGGCGGACCTGGCGACCATCATGGTGCCCACCATCGTGCAGGGCATCGCCATGGCGTTCTTCTTCATCCCGCTGGTGACGGTCACGCTCTCGGAGATCACGCCCGACCGCATCCCCGCGGCCTCGGGCCTGTCGAACTTCATGCGCATCACCGCCGGCGCCGTGGGCACGTCGATCGCCACCACGCTGTGGGAGCGCCGCGCCACGCTGCACCACGCCCAGCTCACCGAGGGCCTGCACCACGGCAACACGGCGCTGGCCCAGGCGCTGCAGGGCCTGCAGGCCGGCGGCTTCACGCACGGGCAGGCGCTCGCGCAGGTGGAGCGGCTGGTGAACCAGCAGGCCTTCATGCTCGCGGCCAACGACATCTTCTACGTCTCGGCCGCGCTGTTCCTGCTCTTGATCCCGCTGGTCTGGCTGGCCCACGCGCCGCACGCGGCAGCGGGCAGCGCCGACGCGGCCGCGGGGGCGCATTGACTCATCAAAACCATAGCGTCTGGCGCTTTGCAGGCAAGCGCCCGGTCCATATTCGATCCAGATTCAGCCCACATGCCTGGCCAGGAAGGCCATCGTGCGCTCGCGCGCGTTCAGGGCGGCGGCCTCGTCGTAGCTGGCGCGCTGGTCGCAGTTGAAGCCGTGGTCGGCGGGGTACACATGCACCTGCACCTCGGGATGGGCCTGCGCGAAGGCCTGCACGCCGTCCTGCGTGATCCAGCGGTCGCGCTCGCCGAAATGCGCCAGCACCGGCACGCGCGGCCGGCGCGCGGCCTCCCCGGCCGAGGTGATGCCGCCGCCGTAGTAGGGCACGGCGGCGGACAGGCCCTCGGCCAGGCAGGCCGCGCGCCAGGCCAGCAGCCCGCCCCAGCAGTAGCCCACCACGCCGACCTTGCGGCCGCTCTGGCGCGCCGCATAGTTGATGGCGGCCTGGATGTCGGGCAGCACGCCCGGCGCGGGCAGGCCCTCCACCGCGGCCTTGAGCGCCATGCCGGCCTGCATGTCCTCGGGGCCGTAGCCCAGGTCCACATCCTTTTGCACGCGCGCGAAGGTGGACGGCGCCACCGCCAGGTAGCCGCGCGCGGCGAACCGGTCGGCCACGGAGCGGATGTGCGCGTTGACGCCGAAGATCTCCTGCAGCACCACCACCGCGCCGCGCGGCGCGCCATCGGTGCGCGCCACCCAGGCCGGGAAAATGAAGCCGTCGCCCGATGTGAGGTCTACCCACTGTCCCATGTCGTGATCTCCTGACTAAAGCGTGTTCCAATGCGCGATTGTTTCAGGAGTCGCGCGTTCATGGGCAAGATTGTTGTGGTCATCGGCGGCGCCCCGGCCGCGCGGGAGCTCGCATGGACCTGAAGCCGCTCATCACGCTGCTGGCCATCGTGAACCCGCTGGCCATCGTGCCGTTCTTCATCCACTACACCAACGGCTTCAGCGCCGCGCAGCGCCGGCGCACCATCCAGGTGGCGGCCTTCAGCGCGTTCTGCGTGATCGCGGCCTGCGCGCTCGTGGGGCTGCAGATCCTGGACTTCTTCAACATCTCGCTGCAGAGCTTCCAGGTGGGCGGCGGCCTGCTGCTGCTCATCAGCGCCATGAACATGCTGAACGCCCAGCCGGCCGAGGCCAAGCCCCACACGAACGAACTGGAGGCCGGCGCGCAAAAGGCGGCCCAGGGCTCCAGCATCGCCGTCGTGCCGCTGACCATTCCGCTGCTCACGGGGCCGGCGGCCATGTCCACGGTGGTGATCTATGCCGACCGCGCCCAGACCCTCTGGCAGCACCTGGCCCTGGTGGGCTACGGCGTGGTGGTGGGCGCGGCCACGGCGCTGTGCTTCGCGCTGGCCGAACCCATAGAGCGCGCGCTCGGCAAGACCGGCATCAACGTCATGACGCGGCTCATGGGCCTGATCCTGGCGGCGCTGTCCGTGGAGGTCATGGCCGACGGGCTGAGCAAGCTGTTCCCCGTGCTCGCAGGGCACTGATGGCGCGAACGGGATATAGTGGCCGCCAGGAGATGGCGTTCCTCCTCGAACCACCGCATCGCGCGGTTGATGACGCCTACGGAACCTGGCCGCGGCCGGGTCTGTAGGCGTTCCCGCATACAGCTTTCGCCGCCGGTCAGCCTGCAACCTTCCTGGAGGCCATGACCCATGCACACATTCCCACGTTTCGGACAGGGAGAGCGGCGATGACGGGCGCCCATGCCGCCCTGGCGATCAGCCTGGGCGCGATCGTCGGCGCGCTGTCGCGCTACGGGCTGAGCCTGGCGATGAACGCGCTGGTGCCGCACATCCCGATGGGCACGCTGGCGTCCAACCTGATCGCCGCCTACATCGTCGGCGCGGCCATCGCGCTCTTCGCGGCGATGCCTGGGCTCTCGCCGTACTGGCGGCTGTTCGTGGTCACGGGGCTGGCGGGCGGCCTGTCCACGTTCTCCACGTTCTCGGCCGAACTGCTCGCGCTGCTGCGCGACGGCCGCCTGGGCTGGTCGGCCGGCATGGTGGCCCTGCACCTGGGCGGCTCGCTCGCGATGACCCTGCTGGGCATGGCCACGGTTTCGTTCACCCGCCCGTCATGAAAGGACTGGTCATGCAAGGCTATCAACTGACGTTCTTCACGGCGCAGGACCGGCGGCACGGGCACAGGCCTCTTGGCGAGTGGCTGCTGGAGTTCGCGCGCCAGCACGGCGCGGCAGGCGGCACGCTGGTCGGCGCGGCGGAAGGCTTCGACCACACGGGGCGCTTCCATTCGGCGCATTTCTTCGAGCTGGCCGACCAGCCGCTGGCGGTCACGGTGTCGGTGGACGAGGCGGCGTGCCGCAGCCTGATGGAGGCCCTGGCGCGCGAGGACATCGAGCTGACCTACGTGAAGGTGCCGGTGGAGTTCGGCCGCATAGGCCGCAAGGCCGGCGGCGCGTGAGCGCCCGGCGGCTCAGCGGCCCTGCTGCTGCACCCAGTGAGCGAGTTCGTCGGCCACCTGCGCCGCGGCCTCGGCCAGGGCTCGGGCGCCGCCCGCCGCGTCGGGCGTGGCGGCCGGGCGCCGGGCGATGAACACGCGCTGGGCCCGCAGCGCCTCGCCGGCAGGGCCGGCGTCCGCCAGCATGGCGCGCACGCGCACCAGGCCGGTGCTGGCATCGGGGGTGCTGAAGATCTGGCTGAACTCTTCGAGCTGCACGCGCAGCACGCTGGCCTGGCGGATCTGGTCGAGCTGCAGGGCCGCGCCGCCATCGCCCGAGAGCACCATGCGGCGCTCGCCCAGGCGCTCGCGCAGCGCCTGGGCCAGCAGGTCGGCGGGGGGCTGGCTCCAGCGCGCCTGGGTGTAGGGGCGCAGCTGCTGGGCGTTGGCATAGGCCAGGCGGTACAGCAAGGCGGAGCTGCCCTCGGGCATGCCCACGGTGTCCACGGCGGCCAGCACGATGGGGGCGAGCGGCGCGGCGGCCTGCGCGCCGCCCGCGGGCTGCATGGGGCCGGGGCCGAAGTCGTACACGTCGGCGCGCACGGGCGGAGCGGGCAGCACGGAGCAGCCCGCGGCCAGGGCCGCAAGCATCATGCAAAAAACGGCCCTGACGCGCTTCCAGAAAGCGCGGGCAGCTATTTTTTCGATAGTCTTCATGAAGGCTCTCTCAAGGCTGGTTGGGCGGCGCGACGAATCCGGGCTCGCCCGGCGCGGCCGCGGCGCGGCCCGGGCCGTAGATGAGCGACTGCGGGTTGTCGTTGATGCCCGTGGCGGTGCGGCCCAGGCGGCGCGCGGCGCGCGCGGTCTCGTCGGCCGCGCGGTTCAGGCTCGGCAGCGTGACGCGCCCGAAGCGGTCGGCCGCCGTCGTGAGCGACTTGGCGCCGCTGGCGATCTCGGCCAGGGCGCCCCCTTCGGCATTGAGCGCGCGCACCGCCTGGCGCACCTCGTCGGCCGCGCCGGCGGCGCTGCTGCCGGCCTGGCGCAGCGCATGCAGGGTCTGCTGCGCGTCCTGCGTGAGCGCCGGCACGCCGGCGAGCGCCGGGTCGAGCCGCGTGCTCACCGTGTTGTCCAGGTGACGGACCAGCTGGTCGATGCTGCCCGCGGCCGCGCCCAGCTGCTGCAGCGCCGTGGCGAAGCGCTGCTGGTTCTCGTCGCCCAGCAGCGTGTTGATGCGCTCCGTGGCCTGCTGCACCTGGGCCATGATGGCCGGCCCCTGCTCGGCCACCTGGCTGAACGTGGAAGTCTGCAGCGGCAGGCGCGGCAGGCCGCTGGCGCCGGGCGCGGGCTGGGGCAGGGGCGCGTCGGCGTCGTCGAGCTGCACGTGGGCCAGGCCCGTGACGCCCTGGTAGCCCAGCGTGGCGAACGTGGTGGCGCTGATGGGGGCCGTGGTGTTGACGGCGATGCGGATCAGCACGTTGCCCGGGGCCTCGGGGTCGAAGCCGATCCGCGTGACCTTGCCCACGGCCACGCCCTTGTAGCGCACGGGCGCCTGGGGCTGCAGGCCGCTCACGCTGTCCCTGCTCGACAGCTCGTAGACCCGGTAGGAGGTCTGGTCGCGCGTGAGCCACATGCCGAGGCCGGCCAGCAGCGCCGCCACGACGATCACGAAGATGCCCGCAGCGAGGGCATGGGACTTGTTTTCCATCAGGCTTCCTTGGACGCGGCGGCGGGCGGCTGCGCCATGGCGCGGCGGCCGCGTTCCCCGCGGAAAAAGTGGTCGACGAAAGGGTGCTCGAACCGCGCCACCTGCTGCGGCGTGCCGCTGGTGATGACGCGCCGGTCGGCCAGCACGGCCACGCGCGTGGACAGGGCGAACAGCGTGTCCAGGTCGTGCGTGACCATGATCACCGTGAGGCCCAGCGCCGCATGCAGCTCGCGCAGCAGGCCGCAGAACTCGTCCGAGCTGTTCGGGTCCAGCCCCGCCGTGGGCTCGTCGAGCAGCAGCAGGGGCGGGTCCATGATGAGGGCGCGCGCCAGCGCCACGCGCTTGACCATGCCGCCCGACAGGTCGGAGGGCATGCGCGTGGCGTGCTCGGGCTTGAGGCCCGCCAGGCGCAGCTTGACCATGGCGGCGTCCCGCACCAGCGCGGGCGGCAGCGTGCCCAGTTCGTTGAGCGCGAAGGCGATGTTGTCGATCACGCTGAAGGCCGAGAACAGCGCGCCGTGCTGGAACAGCATGCCCACGCGGCTGCTCGCGCCCTCGCCGCCGAGCTCGGCCGCCGGCCGGCCCAGCACCGTCACGCTGCCGCGCGTGGGCCGCGTCAGGCCCAGGATGTGGCGCAGCAGCACCGTCTTGCCCGTGCCGGAGCCGCCCACGAGCGACAGGATCTCGCCCCTGTCCACGGCCAGCCGCAGGTCGTCGTGCACGGTGAAGGCGTCGCCGCCCTTGCCGAAGACGGTGGCCAGGCCGCGGATGTCGACGACGGGTTGCGTGTCAGCCATCTCGCCCCTCCCTCGTGCCACACACCGCGCGCAACGCATGAAACTGGCGTGCCCCAAGCCAGCGGACGCCGCGCAAGAGCCGCCCCGCCGCGCTGGCGTCGCCCCCCTTCCCGCAGCGTTCAGCGCTGCGAGAGAAGGGGGAAGCGGCAAAGCCGCCCAGGGGGATGATCATCTCTAGAACCCCAGATTCTTGAAGGCCACCGCGAACAGCGCGTCCACCACGATGACCATGGTGATGGCGCTGACCACCGAGGCCGTAGTGCCTTCGCCCAGGCTCTGGGTGTTGGGCTTGACGCGCAGCCCCCAGTGGCAGCCGATGAGCGCGATGAACACGCCGAACACCACCGACTTGGCCATGGCCAGCCACAGGTTGGAGACCTTCACCGCGGCCGGCAGCGCCTGCAGGAAATAGGCCGACGAGATGCCCATGGTCAGGTCCGCCGCCAGCATGCCGCCGGCCAGCGCCGCCAGCGTGGTCCACAGCGCGATCAGCGGCATGGCCAGGCCCAGCGCCAGCGCGCGCGGCATCACCAGGCGAAAGCCGTGCGCGATGCCCATGACGCGCATGGCGTCGAGCTCCTCGGTCACGCGCATCACGCCGATCTGCGCCGTGATGGCCGAGCCCGAGCGCCCGGCCACGAGGATGGCGCCGAGCATGGGCCCGAGCTCGCGGATCAGCGAGATGCCCAGGATGTTGACGATGAAGGCCTCGGCCCCGAACTGGCGCAGCTGCAGGCTCATCAGGTAGGCCAGCACCACGCCGATCAGGAAGCCCACCAGGGCCGTGATGTGCAGCGCCTTGGCGCCCATCTGGTACACGTGGCCCGAGATGTCGCGCCAGGGCCCGCGCGCCGGGTTGCGCACGAGCCGCAGCAGGTCCAGCAGCAGCTGGCCCACCAGCTCCACCATGTCGGCCAGATGGCCGAGCGCGCGCAGCACCAGCACGCCCAGGCGGTCGATCTGGTCGGCCAGGCGCCAGGGCGGCGCGGGCGCGCAGGGCGTGGAAAAGCGCGCCACGCGCTCGAGCATGTCGCGCTGCGCCGCGCTCAGGTCGACCTGCGCCGGCCAAGCCCGGCCCCAGTGGTCCCACAGCACCTGCGCGCCCACGTGGTCCAGCCGCGCCAGCCCCTGCAGGCTCCAGGCATGGCCCGGGCCGCAGGCCTTGAGCTGCGCCGCCAGGCGCCGCCAGGCTCGCCGGTCGGCAAAGGCCGCAGCCACCCAGTCCCCCTGCGGCAGCGCGCGGGGCGTGGCGGTGCCGTCTTGCACGACCGATGGCGGAATGAGGGCGGACATGGTGGTCAGAACGAAGGCTTCCTCGGGACTGCGGCGGATGTGCGGCACATCATTTCACAGATCGCCGCGAGGCAAAAGCATGGCCGCGGCGGCCGTGAAAAAACATCAAAATGGGGCGCTTGCGCTCATGGGACAAGCGCAAGCAGCAACGAAAATAATAGCATCCCGGGGTTTCCCTCTCGACACCCGGATACCGCTTTGCACAATCGCCTGCTGCACTGCATCAACGCGCGGGCTGGAACGGCGGCGCCTTTCCCTGGGCATCCATGAGCGACACCACATTCGACTACATCATCATCGGCGGCGGCACCGCCGGCGCCCTGCTGGCCAACCGCCTGAGCGCGAATCCCCGCAGCCGCGTGCTGCTCGTGGAGGCCGGCCGCAAGGACGACTACCACTGGATCCACATCCCCGTGGGCTACCTGTACTGCATAGGCAACCCGCGCACCGACTGGCTCTACCAGACCGAGCCCGACGCGGGCCTGAACGGCCGCAGCCTGCGCTACCCGCGCGGCAAGACGCTGGGCGGCTGCAGCAGCATCAACGGCATGATCTACATGCGCGGCCAGGCGCGCGACTACGACCAGTGGGCGCAGGTCACCGGCGACGACGCCTGGCGCTGGGACAACGTGCTGCCGGCCTTCCGCCGCCACGAGGACCACTGGCGCCTGGACCGCCCCGGCGGCGCGGACGAGGCCTTCGAGCGCCTGCACGGCAACAAGCGCACGGGCAGCACGGGCGAATGGCGCGTGGACAGACAGCGCCTGCGCTGGGACATCCTGGACGCCTTCGCCCAGGCCGCGCAGCAGGCCGGCATTCCCGCCACCGACGATTTCAACCGCGGCACCAACGAGGGCGTGGGCTACTTCGAGGTCAACCAGAAGAACGGCTGGCGCTGGAACACGGCCAAGGCCTTCCTGCGCCCCACCTGCTACGGGCGGCCGAACTTCGAGCTGTGGACCTCGGCCCAGGCCACGCGGCTGCTCCTGGAGCGCCAGCCGGACGGCCGCCTGCGCTGCGCCGGCGTGCAGGCGTGGACGGGCGACGAGATGATCACGGCCCACGCGCAGCAGGAGCTCATCCTCTGCGCCGGCGCCGTGAACTCGCCGCAGCTGCTGCAGCTGTCGGGCATAGGCCCCGGTGCGCTGCTCAAGCAGCACGGCATCGACGTGGCGCTCGACCTGCCCGGCGTGGGCGCCAACCTGCAGGACCACCTGCAGATCCGCGCCGTGTACAAGGTGCAGGACGCGCCGACCCTGAACCAGATGGCCGGCAGCCTGGCGGGCAAGGCAAAGATCGGCCTGGAATACCTGCTCAAGCGCAGCGGGCCCATGAGCATGGCGCCGTCGCAGCTCGGCGCCTTCACGCGCAGCCGGCCCGGCCTGCCCCACCCCAACCTCGAATACCACGTGCAGCCCCTGTCGCTCGAAGCCTTCGGCGAGCCGCTGCACGGCTTCCCGGCCTTCACGGCCAGCGTCTGCAACCTGAACCCCACGAGCCGCGGCAGCGTCCACATCAAGAGCCCGGACTTCCGCGCCGCGCCCGCCATCGCGCCCAACTACCTCTCGACCCCCGAGGACCGCCAAGTGGCCGCCGACAGCCTGCGCCTCACGCGCCGCATCGTGGCCCAGCCGGCGCTGGCCCCCTACCGGCCCGAGGAATACAAGCCCGGCCCGCAATACCAGAGCGACGAGGAACTGGCGCGCCTGGCCGGCGACATCGCCACCACCATCTTCCACCCCGTGGGCACCACGCGCATGGGGCGCGTGGACGATCCGCAGGCCGTGCTGGACGCGCAGATGCGCGTGCGCGACGGCCGGGGCGGCGTCGTGGCCGGGCTGCGCGTGGTGGACGCTGGCGCCATGCCCACCATCACCAGCGGCAACACCAACTCGCCCACGCTGATGATGGCCGAGATGGCGGCGCGGTGGATCACCGAGGCCTCACGCGCCAAGCAGTGACGCCCCTGCAGCCACGAATCCTCGCTGCGGGAAATCACCAATGTCCCATGCGCGACGGCCGCGTTACAGTTCTGCCACTCGACGCGTGCCTTGGCCCGCCAAACGAGGGGACCGAGGAGACAACCCTAACCAAGAACACTCAAATCAAATCAGGCATCCGCAACGAGATGCCAGCTCACAAGGCACCTGCAACCCAGGTGCCTTTTTTATTGCCCGTCTCGTTCGCAGATGCGTACCCGCCAATGGCGCGACGGCGGCGATGCGACAATCCAGCGCATGGAATGGATCGTCGTCTCGCTGGCCTCGTTGCTCGCCGGTTTCGTGGATGCAATCGTGGGCGGAGGCGGCCTGATCCTGGTCCCTGCGCTGTTCGCCACCTTCCCCAGCGCTCCGCCCGCCACCCTGCTGGGCACCAACAAAAGCGCCTCCATCTGCGGCACGGCCATGGCCACCTGGCAATACAGCCGCCGCGTGCAGATGCCCTGGCGCGCCATGCTGCCCGCGGCCGGCGCGGGCTTCACCGGCTCGTTCTTCGGCGCCTGGACCGTCACCGTGGTCTCGGCCGACTTCCTGCGCAAGCTGCTCCCGCTGATCCTGCTGGCGGTGCTGCTGTACACGCTGGCCAGGAAGGAACTGGGGCGCCACCACGAGCCGCGCTTCGCGGGCCGCATGGAGACGGCGCTGGCCTGCCTGATCGGCCTGACCATCGGCTTCTACGACGGCTTCTTCGGCCCCGGCGCCGGCAGCTTCTTCGTGTTCGCGTTCGTGCGCCTGCTGGGCTACGACTTCCTGAACGCCTCGGTGTCGGCCAAGCTGCTGAACCTGGCCACCAACGTCGCGGCCATCATCCTGTTCGCGAGCAAGGGGCACATCTGGTGGCATTTCGCGCTGCCGCTGGCCGTGGCCAACATGGCGGGCAGCCTGCTGGGCACGCACATGGCGCTGCGCCATGGCACGGGCTTCGTGCGCGCCATCTTCATCCTGGTGGTGAGCCTGCTCATCCTCAAGACCGGCTACGACGCCTTCCTGCGTTGAGCCCCAGACGCAAGGAGAAAACGCCATGCCTCCCGTGACCCTGATCGGCGCCCCCACCGACGTGGGCGCCAGCGTGCTCGGCGCCAGCATGGGGCCGGACGCGCTGCGCATCGCGGGCATCGCCCGCGCCCTGCGCGCCCTGGAGCCCGACGTGCAGGACCTGGGCAACCTGAGCGGCCCGGGCAATCCGCAGGCCGCGCCCAGCGGGGGCTTCCGGCACCTGGCCGAGGTGACGGCCTGGAACCAGGCGGTGTTCTCCGCCACGCTGGCCGCGCTCGATGCCGGCCGGCTGCCGCTGCTCATGGGGGGCGACCATTGCCTGGCGATCGGCTCGATCAGTGCCGCGGCGCGGCACTGCCGCCAGCGCGGCCGGCGCCTGAAGGTGCTGTGGCTCGACGCCCATGCCGACGCCAACACGCCCGCGTCCTCGCCCAGCGGCAACCTGCACGGCATGCCCGTGGCCTGCCTGCTGGGCCATGGGCCGCAGCAGCTCACGCAACTGGCGGGCTCGGGCCCGGCGCTGCAGGCGCGGCAGATCACGCTGATCGGCGTGCGCAGCGTGGACGCGACCGAGAAGCGCTTCGTCAACGCGCAGGGCATCGAGGTCTACGACATGCGCAGCATCGACGAGCTGGGCATGCGCTCCGTGATGCAGGCGGCCCTGGCCGACGTGGACGAGGACACGCACCTGCACCTGAGCTTCGACATGGATGGCCTGGACCCCACGATCGCGCCCGGCGTGGGCACGCCGGTGCGCGGCGGCCCGAGCTACCGCGAGACCCAGCTGTGCATGGAAATGCTGGCCGACAGCGGCGCCCTGGGCTCGGTGGACGTCATGGAGCTGAACCCGGCGCTGGACATCCGCAACCAGACGGCCGAGCTGGCGGTGGACCTGCTGGAGAGCCTGTTCGGCAAGTCCACGCTGATGCGCGCCTAGAGCCTGTTCAGGCGCTCAAGGCTCCGGCACGACGGTGACTTCGTCGGCGCGCCGCGGCACGCCCATGGGGGCCGCTGCCTGGCCCTTGGTGACGGCCGCCAGGTCCTGCTCGTTCGGGTACTGGCCCAGCAGCCAGTAGTCGAACACGCGGCGCACGATGGGCGCTGCGGCCGCGGCGCCGAAGCCCGCGTTCTCCACGATCACGGCGACGGCGATCCTGGGGTCCTCCACCGGCGCGAAGGCGGCGAACAGCGAATGGTCGCGCTGGTGTTCCTCCAGCAGCCTGGCGTTGTACTTCACGTTCTGCCCCAGGCTCACGGCCTGGGCCGTGCCGGTCTTGCCGGCCGACGTGTAGGGCGCCCCCATGAACACGCGCCGGCCCGTGCCCGCCTGGTTCACGGCCATGAGCGCGTTGTTCACGATGGCCACGTTCCTGGGGTTGAAGCCCAGCGACTCGTCCGGGGGCTGCTGCACCTCGCTCACCTGGCCGCTGACCTGGTCCTTCACGGCCTTGACCAGGTGCGGGCGGTGGCGCGTGCCGCCGTTGGCGAGCGTCGCCTCGGCCACGGCCAGCTGCAGCATGGTGAAGTTGTTGTAGCCCTGGCCGATGCCCAGCGACACCGTCTCGCCCGAATACCAGCGCTTCATCTCCGGGCGCTTGTAGGTGTTGCGCTTCCACTCGGTGCTGGGCAGCACGCCGCGCACCTCGCCCCCCAGGTCGATTCCGGTGATCTGGCCGAAGCCCAGGGGCTTCATGAAGTCGTGGATGGCGTCCACCCCCATGTCCACGGCCAGCGAGTAGAAATAGGTGTTGCTCGAATACTGGATGGCGCGGTGCATGTCCACGCCGCCCAGGCCCCCTTCATGGCTGCGGAAGGTGCGCCCGCCGTAGTTGAAGAAGCCCGGGTCGCTGTAGACCTGCGTGGGCGAGCGCTTCTTGAGCTCCAGCGCCGCCAGGGCCATGAAGGGCTTGTAGGTGGAGCCCGGCGGGTAGGTGCCGCGCAGCGCGCGGTTGAGCAGGGGCTTGTTGATGGACTCGTTGAGCGCCTGCCAGTTCTCCTGGTCTATGCCCTCGACGAACAGGTTGGGGTCGAACGTGGGCTTGGACACCAGCGCCAGCACCTCGCCATTGCGCGGGTCGAGCGCCACGAGCGCGCCGCGGCGCTCGCCGAACATGTCCTCGACGAGCTTTTGCAGCTTGATGTCCAGCGACAGCATGACCGTGTTGCCCGGCGTGGCCGGGTGGCTGTTCAGGCGCCGCACGGCGTGGCCGCCGGCCGAGGTCTCCATGCGCTCGAAGCCCGTGTGGCCGTGCAGCGTGGACTCGAAGCTCTGCTCCACGCCGAGCTTGCCGATGTAGTCGGTGCCGCGGTAGTTGGCCGCGTCGTCCGAGTCCTCGATGCGTTCCTTCTCGCGCTGGTTGATGCGGCCGATGTAGCCGATGGCGTGGCTCGCCACCTCGCCCATCGGGTAGGTGCGGAACAGGCGCGCCTTGATCTCCACGCCCGGAAAGCGGTAGCGCTGCGCGGCAAAGCGCGCCACCTCTTCGTCGGACAGGCGCGTGCGGATCGGCAGCGAGTCGAAGCTGCGCGACTCCTCGCGCAGGCGCTTGAACCGGCGCCGGTCGCGCGGCTGTATGTCCACGATCTGGGCCAGCGCGTCGATCGTCGCCTCCAGGTCCATGGCGCGCGAGGGCGTGATCTCGAGCGTGTAGGCCGAATAATTGGTGGCCAGCACCACGCCGTTGCGGTCCAGGATCAGGCCGCGGTTGGGCACGATGGGCACGATGGCCGTGCGGTTGCTTTCCGCCTGGTCGGCCAGGTCCTCGTGGCGCACCACCTGCAGCACCACCAGGCGCGCGGCGATGAGCAGGAACGCCAGCAGCACCACCACGCCCAGCACGAACACGCGCAGGCGAAAGCGCCAGGTGTCGGCCTCGGCATTGCGCAGCTCGGTCATGAGAACCTGCTCACAAGGGACGGTTGTCGTCCTGGTCCGGCGGACGGCGCTGCGGCGCCAGCAGGACCCAGCTGGCCAGGGGCCAGATGGCCGCCTCCAGCAGCGGCGCCACCAGGCCTTCGAACCCGGGCAGGGTGCCGCCGCCGGCGACCACGCGCAGCGCCAGCTCCACGGCATGGGCGGCGAAGAACAGCGGCAGCAGCTGCAGCGCCTGCAGCAGCGGCCCGAACCACAGCAGGCGGCGGTGGGTGTACTGGGCGCCGAACATCAGCCCGCAATACACCAGGGCATGCTGGCCCAGCAGCGCGGACTGGTTCACGTCGATGCACAGCCCCATGGCGAAGGCCACGCCCAGCCCTACGCGCTGCGGCTGGTGCATGCCCCAGAACACGAGCAGCACCATGACCCAGTCCGGCGTCCAGACCACGCGGCCCAGCGGCAGCATGTTCAGCGCCAGGGCCGCCAGCAGGCTGGCCCAGATGAAGGCGGGGCTCACGGGCAGCAGCAGCTGCTGGCCCTTGGGCATGATCATTTGCGGCCTCCGCGCTTCTGCGGCGCCGGCTCGGGCGCGGGGCGCTCGGGCATGTCGGCCGCGAGGGGCTTGAGCACCATCACGTGGCGCGCGCCATGGACCTGGGCCAGGGGGGCGCAGTAGATGCGCGCGAAGGCCGAATCCGCCCGGCGCTCCACGCGCAGCACGCGCGCCACGGGCAGGCCCGCCGGGTACAGGCCGTCCACGCCGCTGGTGGTGAGCAGGTCGCCCTCCTGCACGTCGGCATTGGCGGGCGTGAAGCGCAGCTCCATGCCCCCGCCGGGGCCGGCCACGGGATCGCCGTAGGCCACGCTGCGCGCGCCCGTGCGCAGGTTGAGCACGGGTATGGCCTGGTCGCGGTCGATGAGCAGGGTGACCTCGCTGAGCATGGGGAACACGCGCGTGACCTGGCCGAGCACGCCGGCCGCGTCCACCACGGGCGAGCCCGGCTCCACCCCGGCCAGCTGGCCGCGGTCCACCACGATGCGGCGCGTGTACGGGTCCGCCGTGTCATAGAGCACCTGCGCGGCCTGTGCCGGCGTGTCCAGGCGCTCGCGCAGCGCGAGCAGCTGGCGCAGCTCGGCGTTCTCGCGCAGCAGCTGGTCGGCCTCGCCCGCGCGCACGGACATCTGCGCCATCTTCCTGCGGGACTCGTCCGCGCCTTGCTGCGCCGCCTGCAGCGACTGGAAATACTGCGCGCCTTTGCCGGCCAGATCCACGGGCTGCAGCATCAGCCACTGCAGCGGATACAGCGCGGTGGCCACGGCCTTGCGCAGCGGATCGGCGACGTGGAAGCGCGCGTCCGCCACCATCAAAAACAGCGCCAAGGCGCTGTAGAGGGTGAGCCGGGACAGCGGCGACGGCCCGTGCTTGAACAGCGTGGGGGCCGTGCGGTCCAGGGTTCCCAGGGGCATGCGGGCTGCCTGCCAAGCGCGGCGCGCGCTTATTCGCTGGTGAAGATGCTGCCCTGGCGGTCCATGCGCTCGAGCGCAATGCCGCAGCCGCGCACCACACAGGTCAGGGGCTCCTCGGCCACCAGCACGGGCAGGCCGGTTTCCTCGGCGAGCAGGCGGTCGAGGTCGCGCAGGAGCGCGCCGCCGCCGGTGAGCATCATGCCGCGCTCGGCGATGTCGGCGCCCAGCTCGGGGGGCGTCTGCTCCAGCGCCGTCTTCACCGCCGAGACGATCTGGTTGAGCGGCTCGGTCAGCGCCTCCAGCACCTCGTTGGACGAGATAGTGAAACTGCGCGGCACGCCCTCGGAGAGGTTGCGGCCCTTGACCTCCATCTCCTTGACCTCGCTGCCGGGAAAGGCGCTGCCGATGTTCTTCTTGATCGACTCCGCCGTGGGCTCGCCGATCAGCATGCCGTAGTTGCGGCGGATGTAGTTGATGATGGACTCGTCGAACTTGTCGCCGCCCACGCGCACGCTGCCCTTGTAGACCATGCCGCCCAGGCTGATGACGCCCACCTCGGTGGTGCCGCCGCCGATGTCCACGACCATCGAGCCCGAGGCCTCGGACACGGGCAGGCCCGCGCCGATGCCGGCGGCCATGGGCTCCTCGATGAGGTACACGGCGGTGGCGCCGGCGGCCTCGGCCGCGTCCTTGATGGCGCGGCGCTCGACCTGGGTGGAGCCGCAGGGCACGCAGATGATGATGCGCGGGCTGGGCGTGAGCACCGAGCGCGGGTGCACCATCTTGATGAACTGCTTGATCATCTGCTCGGTGATGACGAAGTCGGCGATCACGCCGTCCTTCATGGGGCGGATGGCCTCGATGTTGCCGGGCACCTTGCCCAGCATGGCCTTGGCCTCGTGGCCCACGGCCTGGATCACCTTCTTGCCGTGCGGGCCGCCTTCGTGGCGGATGGCGACGACCGAAGGCTCGTCGAGCACGATGCCCTTGTCGCGGGCGAAGATCAGGGTGTTGGCGGTACCAAGGTCAATGGCCAGGTCGGTGGAGAAGTACCGACGGAAAGCTCCGAACATTCAAGGATCCTCTCAGGCACGGCATGCGCTTCGGCCTGCCATCGCCGGGTATTTACAGGGTGTTTGCTGGCTTTTTTCACACAATGACCGGCAATGTGGAGGTCTTGCGGCAAAGCCGGGATAATAACGCATCCCCTGTGAATAACTCTCTTGGCGCGGCGCGGATGACAGCTTTACATCCGGTTTCCCCGCGCCCCATCCCCTTATGGCACTGACACCCCAGGACATCGGCCGCATCGCCCATCTGGCGCGGCTCGAACTCAGCCCTGCTGAAAGCGAGCGCATGCTAACGCAGCTCAACGGCTTCTTCGGCATCGTCGAGAAGATGCGCGCCGTGGACACCAGCGGCATCGCCCCGCTGCCCCACCCCGTCGCGGCGATCCAGGACGTGCACCTGCGCCTGCGGGACGACGTGGCCAGCGAGCCCGACCAGCGCGAAGCGAACCAGCAGAGCGCCCCCGCCGTGGAACGCGGCCTCTTCCTCGTGCCCAAGGTGATCGAATGAGCTCCACCGCACTGCACGACATGGGCGTGGCCCGGCTGGCCGCCGCGCTGCGCGGCGGCCAGGTCTCGGCCGTGGAGGCCGCCCGGCATTTCCTGGCCCGCGCCAGGAGCCACCAGCACCTGGGCGCCTACGTGGCGCTGAACGAGGACGCCACGCTGGCCCAGGCCCGCGCGCAGGACGAATCGATCGCCGCAGGCACCGCCGCGCCGCTGGCGGGCGTGCCCATCGCGCACAAGGACATCTTCGTCACGCGCGACTTCCCCACCACCGCCGCCAGCCGCATGCTGGCGGGCTACCGCTCGCCGTTCGACGCCACCGTAGTGGCCAGGCTGGCCGAAGCCGGCTGCGTGACGCTGGGCAAGCTCAACTGCGACGAGTTCGCCATGGGCGGCACCAACGAGAACTCGGCCATCGCCCCCGTGGGGTTCGACGCGCCCCAGCCCGTGCGCAACCCCTGGGACGGCGCGCGCGTGCCCGGCGGCTCGTCGGGCGGCTCGGCCGCCGCCGTGGCCGCGCGCCTGGCGCCGGCCGTGACGGGCACGGACACGGGCGGCTCGATCCGCCAGCCCGCGAGCTTCTGCGGCGTCACCGGCATCAAGCCCACCTACGGGCGCGCCAGCCGCTACGGCATGATCGCCTTCGCCTCCAGCCTGGACCAGGCGGGGCCGATGGCCCGCTCGGCCGAGGACTGCGCGCTGCTGCTCTCGGCCATGTGCGGGCCCGACCCCGACCGCGACTCGACCAGCCTGGACCGGCCCGCCGAGGACTTCGGCCGCGCGCTGGGCGACAGCCTGGAGGGCCTGCGCATCGGCGTGCCGGCCGAGTTCTTCGGCGAAGGCCTGGCGGCGGACGTGCACGCCGCCGTGGACGCGGCGCTCAAGGAGTACGAGAAGCTCGGCGCCCGGCTGGTGCCCATCACGCTGCCGCGCACCGATCTGTCGGTGCCCGTGTACTACATCCTGGCCCCCGCCGAGGCCTCGTCCAACCTCTCGCGCTTCGACGGCGTGCGCTACGGCTACCGCGCCAAGGACTACGCCGACCTGCTGGACATGTACAAGAAGACCCGCGCCCAGGGCTTCGGCGACGAGGTCAAGCGCCGCATCATGATCGGCACCTACGTGCTGTCCGAGGGCTACTACGACGCCTACTACCTGCAGGCGCAGAAGCTGCGCCGCATGATCGCCGACGACTTCCAGGCAGCCTTCAAGGAATGCGACCTGATCGCCGGCCCCGTGGCCCCCACCACGGCCTGGCGGCTGGGCAGCCAGAACGACCCGGTGGCCAACTACCTGGCCGACATCTACACCCTGCCCGCATCGCTGGCCGGCCTGCCCGGCATGAGCGTGCCCGCGGGCTTCGGCGAAGGCGGCCTGCCCGTGGGCCTGCAGCTGATCGGCAACTACTTCCAGGAAGCGCGGCTGCTCAATGCCGCGCACCGCCTGCAGCAGGCGACCGACTTCCACCTCCGGGCGCCGGAGGGCATCTGACCATGACCGAGAAACTCATCCAAGGCTACGAGGTCGTCATCGGCTTCGAGACCCACGCCCAGCTGGCCACGAAGAGCAAAATCTTCAGCCGCGCCAGCACCGCCTTCGGCGCCGAGCCCAATACCCAGGCCTGCGCCGTGGACCTGGCCCTGCCCGGCGCCCTGCCCGTGATGAACCGCGAGGCGGTGGCCTGCGCTATCAAATTGGGACTGGCACTCGGCTCCCACATTGCGCCGCAGAGCATTTTCGCGCGCAAGAACTACTTCTACCCCGACCTGCCCAAGGGCTACCAGATCAGCCAGTTCGAGATTCCCGTGGTGCAGGGCGGCGAGGTGGGCTTCTACCTCGGCGACGAGAAGAAGACCGTGCGCCTGGTGCGCGCCCACCTGGAGGAGGACGCGGGCAAGTCGCTGCACGAGGAATTCCACGGCATGAGCGGCATCGACCTGAACCGCGCGGGCACGCCGCTGCTGGAGATCGTGACCGAGCCCGACATGCGCGGCACCGAAGAGGCCGTGGCCTACGCCAAGGCGCTGCACCAGATCGTGACCTGGATCGGCATCTGCGACGGCAACATGCAGGAAGGGAGCTTCCGCTGCGACGCCAACGTCTCCGTGCGCAAGCCGGGCCAGCCGCTGGGCACGCGCCGCGAGATCAAGAACCTCAACAGCTTCAAGTACATGCAGCAGGCGATCGACTACGAGATCCGCTGGCAGATCGAGCAGCTGGAGGACGGCCACGCCATCCAGCAGGCCACCGTGCTGTTCGACCCCGACACGGGCGAGACGCGCGCCATGCGCACCAAGGAGGACGCGGCCGACTACCGCTACTTCCCCGATCCCGACCTGCCGCCGCTGGTCATCACGCCCGAATGGGTGGAGCGGGTGTTGGCCGCCATGCCCGAGCTGCCGCGCGCCATGGCCGCGCGCTTCGTGCAGCAGTACGGCCTGCCCGAGTACGACGCGACCACGCTCACGCAGAGCCAGGCCATGGCCGCCTATTTCGAGGACGCCGCCCAGGCCTGCGGCGCGCCCAAGCTCGCCAGCAACTGGGTGATGGGCGAGATCTCGCGCCGCCTGAACACCGAGGAGATCGGCATGGATGCGGTGAAGGTCTCCAGCCGGCAGCTGGCCGCGCTGATCGGGCGCATCGGCGACGGCACCATCAGCAACAACGCCGCCAGGCAGGTGTTCGAGGCGCTGTGGAGCGGCGAAGGCAGCGACGTGGACGCCGTGATCGACGCCAAGGGCCTCAAGCAAATGAACGACAGCGGCGCGCTGGAGAAGATCATCGACGAGGTCATCGCCGCCAACCCCGCGAACGTGGAGCAGTACAAGGCCGGCAAGGACAAGGCCTTCAACGCGCTCGTGGGCCAGGTGATGAAGGCCAGCAAGGGCAAGGCCAACCCCCAGCAGGTCAACGAACTTTTGAAGGCTAAACTGGCCTGAAACGCCCGCCAGCCAAGCGCTGGCAGCTATCAAAACAATGAAGGCCCCGCGGGGCCTTTATTTTTGCGCCGGCGCGGTGGCGGGCGGCGGCGCCCATTGCGTGGCCGAGGCCCGCTGGGCCGCCCACAGCTGGCGCAGCTGGGCCAGCTCGGCGTTGAAGCGCTGGTGGATGCGGCGCTTCTCCAGGTCCTGCGCGGCCAGGAAGCGCTGCTGCTCGGCCAGGGCCTGCTCGTTCTCGGCAATCTGGCGCTGCAGCTTCACGGGCGCCTTGGCGGGGTCGCCGCGGTAGAACTCCAGCTCCACGTCGATGCGCCTGCGTTCGGCCTTCAGCGCCTGGATGCGCCTGTGGGCCACGGCGATGACCTCCTCCACCTGGTCGATGGCGGCCTCGCGCTCGGCCTGGTGCGCGGCCTCGTCGGGGTAGCGCGCCAGCAGCACGCGCTCGCGTCGGCGCTCCTCCAGGAAGCGCGCGCGCTCCTGCGCCTCCTGGCGGCGCTGCGCCTCCTGGGCCGCGCGTTCGTGCTCCGTCAGCGTGGGGCCGATGCGGCGGCGCTCGGTGCCCGTGTGGTCCAGGACGCGCTGCTCGCGGTCCACGCATTCGGCGATGGGCCGGTCGGACGTGATGCGGCGGCCCTGCCTGTCGATGCAGGTGTAGACCTCCTGCGCGGCCGTGCCCTGCTGCGCCCAGGCCGGCGCCAGCGCGCCCAGCGCCAGGCCGGCCGCGCATGCCAGCAATCCGCCCATCCGCCGTACGCCCGCCATCGCGCCCCTCTGCCCCTGCCTCAATCGTCCACGCCGTAGCGCTGGCGGTAGGCCAGCACGCGCTCGTGGTGGGCGTGGATCTGCGGGTCGCCGCCATCGGCTTCCAGGTAGCGCAGCAGGTCGGCGAGCCGGGCGATGGCGCAGACCTGCATGCCGAGCTCGCGGCGCACGTACTGCACGGCGCTGTGGTCCACGTCGCGGCCGTTCTCGGTGGCCTTCTCCTGGCGGTCGAGTGCGATGGCGATGGCGTGCGGCGTGGCGCCCGCGGCGCGGATCAGCGCGATGGATTCGCGCGCGGCCGTGCCGGCGCTCATCACGTCGTCGATGATGAGCACGCGGCCCTTGAGCGGCGCGCCCACCAGCGTGCCGCCCTCGCCGTGGTCCTTGGCCTCCTTGCGGTTGTAGGCGAAGGGCACGTTGCGCCCCAGGCGCGCCAGCTCCACGGCCACGGTGGCGCCCAGCGGGATGCCCTTGTAGGCGGGGCCGAACAGCATGTCGAACTCGATGCCGCTGGCCACCAGCGCCTGTGCATAGAATTGCGCGAGCCGGCCCATCTTGGCGCCGTCGTCGAACAATCCGGCGTTGAAGAAGTACGGGCTCATGCGGCCCGCCTTGGTCTTGAACTCGCCAAAGCGCAGCACGCCGGATTCGACCGCGAAACGCACGAAATCCTGCGCCAGACGGTCCCGCCCGGGGCCTTGCGCGCTCTCTGTCACCATGGATGCATCCTTGTTCAAATTAACCAGTCTCAACCTCAACGGCATCCGCTCGGCCACGTCCAAGGGCGTGGAGGCGTGGATGGACCAGAACCGCCCGGATTGTATTTGCGTACAGGAGATAAAGGCCCAGTCCGCGGACATGCAGGGCCGCTTCGAGGAACTGGCGGGCCTCAAGGGCCACTTCCACTTCGCGGCCAAGAAAGGCTATTCGGGCGTGGGCGTCTACACGCGCCACGAGCCCAGCGATGTGCTGGTCGGCTACGGCTCCGAGGAATTCGACGCCGAGGGCCGCTACGTGGAGCTGCGCTTCGACACGCCGGCGCGCAGGCTGTCCATCATCAGCGCCTATTTTCCGAGCGGCTCCTCGGGCGAGGAGCGCCAGCAGGCCAAGTTCCGCTTTCTGGACCAGATGCACCCGCACCTGATGCGCCTGAAGGCCGGGCGCGAGTTCATCCTGTGCGGCGACATCAACATCGCCCACCGGCAGGCCGACCTGAAGAACTGGCGCAGCAACCAGAAGAACAGCGGCTTCCTGCCCGAGGAGCGCGCGTGGATGACGAAGCTGCTGGGCGACGACGCGGACGGCGGCCTGGTGGACGTGTACCGCCAGCTGCAGCCGGACACGACGGACGCCTGCTACACATGGTGGAGCAACCGGGGCCAGGCGTATGCGAACAACGTGGGCTGGCGGCTGGACTACCACCTGGCATCCCCCGAACTCGCGGCCACCGCCCGCGCGGCGGCGATCTTCAAGGACATCAAGTTCAGCGACCATGCGCCGCTGACGATTGGCTATGACTTTCGGGTTTGAGCGGTAGGTGGCGGCCCACGGCCCGTTGCTGCCGCCCACAACCCACGCGGCCGCTTGGCGGTGAGTTGGCGCGCGCCAACGCACCACGGCTCCCGCCTGGGAACATGCCTGCCTGCGGCACGCAACGTACGGTTGCGGCAGAGCGTCGAACTCCACCGCCCGCGCGCACCGCCTTAGGATGGGCGCCCTGTCGAAAGAACCGTCGTGGCCGCAGCCATCCATTGCTGAACCATGACTCTCTACCGGGCTGCGAGTTCCTGATAGAAGCCGTCGATGGCGTCGACCATCTGTGAGAGCCCCGGCTCTTCCAATGGATAGTGTCCAGCCCGATCAAGCATGACCGTCTGGACTCGGACCTTGTCAATACGCCGCAGGAAGGGCTCGCTGAGGTGCAGAGGTGTCCACCGATCTTCCGCTGGCTGGGTCAGCAAGATAGGGCAGATATCGAAGTCCTCGGGATTGACCACAGGCCGGTAGACCAGGTAGGAGCTGAGAAAGGCCAAAGTGTTCGCATTGCCAGCAGAGCGCTTGTCCGACAGCCACACCTGCAGCGCTGCGGGGTCGTTGACCAGCGCGTGCATCTTGCTTGCCAAGGTCATGGGCATGCGCATCGAGGCAAGCGGGCTGGCCGCGCCCAGTCGCAGCATTGGGCCGCCGACTCGGCTCATGAACCAGTTGAGGGCAGTCTCGTCACGAACCTGCTGACTGCTGTTGTCGAGGAAGGTCATCCCTACGATGCCCTTGACCTTCTTGTTGAGCGCGGCGACGTGATAGGTCAGCATGCCGCCAGCACTCAAGCCGTACAGGACGATGGGCCTGTCATCCTTGGCGAGTTCGGCATCGATCAGGTCACTGCCAGCCTGAACCCAGTCGTCGTAACGAACCGGGGCCCCCTTGGCCACCTCGGTCATGCCGTACTCAGGCATGTCGATGGCGATGGTCTCGTATCCACGCTTCGCCAAAGGCGCGCCAAGCACCATGGACATCTGACGTCCGTTGGTTCCCACCCCATGGAACAGGATCACTTTGACACTCGCATGAGGGTTTCGGTAAGTGTCAAGGTGGACACGATGATCTCGCCATTGCCACCATTCCTCGGAGGGCTCTTGACCCGGTTCGATGTGGAACTTCTGAGAGCCTGTTTGCGATCTTCCGACCTCAGACAATAGGGGTGTGAAAAGAAAGCAATACCCGAGCGACATCAGCCGAGAGAAGTTTGCCGAGATAGAGCTGTTACTGCGCAGCGTCAGGCGCACG
>NZ_JBTNEH010000016.1:0-122895 GCF_054512775.1 Alicycliphilus sp. T452 | reverse complement strand
CGTCGTGCGCCTGACGCTGCGCAGTAACAGCTCTATCTCGGCAAACTTCTCTCGGCTGATGTCGCTCGGGTATTGCTTTCTTTTCACACCCCTATTGTCTGAGGTCGGAAGATCGCAAACAGGCTCTCAGCGCGCCATCTCCAGCTGCATCATGGCCATGTTGACCAGGGTGTTCACCGTGGGCCTTCCGGTCTCGATGACGTAGTGCGCGGTCTCGCGGTACAGCGGGTCGCGGACCTGGTAGAGCTCGCGCAGGCGGCCCAGCGGGTCGGCCACCTGCAGCAGCGGGCGCGTGCGGTCGTGCCGGATGCGCCGGAAGATCTCCTCGGGCGAGGCGCGCAGGTACAGCACGTGGGCGAAGCCGCGGCGCAGGGCCTCGCGGTTCTCCGGGCGCAGCACGGCGCCGCCGCCGGTGGACAGGACCATGGCGCCGGGCTCGCCGGCCAGCTCCGCCAGCAGGGCGGCCTCGTGGTCGCGGAAGGCCTGCTCGCCGTGCAGCTCGAAGTAGCTGCGGATGCTGGTGCCCAGCTGCTGCTCCAGCCGCTGGTCCAGGTCGATGAAAGGCAGCCCCAGGCGGCGGGCAAGCTGCCGGCCCACCGTGGATTTGCCGGAGCCTGGCATGCCCACCAGGGCGCAACGCGTTTGCATGCTTGAATGCTTTTGTGAGGGATGGGCGAGTGTAAGGCGCGGCCTGTGCGCACAATCGGGCCATGTCACCATCCAAGCAACACCTGAGCCAGGGCGCCCGGCGCCTGTTGCAACCCGTGGCGCCGCTGCTGCGCGCCGTGCAGCTGTGGCTGGACGCGGAGGGCCTGCGCATGAGCGCCGCCATGTCGTTCTACGGCATGCTGAGCTTGGCGCCGTTGCTGCTGCTCCTGGTGGGCGTGCTGGGCTGGTGGGTCGACAAGGCCTATCTGGAGAGCACCCTCATCGCCCAGGTGCAGGGCGTGATGGGCGAGCGCGGCGCCGAGGTGGTGCGCATGGCGCTGGCCAGCGCCCAGGCCCCGGCGCAGGGCTGGCTGGCCTCCATCGCCGGCTTCGTGCTGCTGCTGTCGGGCGCCACGGGGGTGTTCGTGGAACTGCAGGCGGCGCTCGCGCGGCTGTGGGCCCATGGCCACGCGCCCGAGCGCCGGGCCTGGTGGCACGTGGCGTCGCTGCGGCTGCGCGGGCTGGCCTATGTGCTGGCGATCGGCTTCCTGCTGCTGATCTCGCTGGTGCTGTCCACCACCATCAAGGTGGTGGCCACCTGGGCCGGCGCCCTGCTGCCGTTCGGCGCCGGGGCGCTGCTGCAGTTCGCCAACGAGGCCGTGGCCTTCGCCGTGGCCGTGCTGCTGTTCGTGGGGCTGATGCGCATCGGCGGCGGCCCCAAGCCGCCGCTGTCCTGCCTGGTGTTTGGCGCCGCCGTGGGCGCGGCGCTGTTCACCGCGGGCAAACAGCTGCTGGCGTGGTACCTGTCCACGGCGGCCGTGGTCTCGGCCTATGGGGCTGCGGGGTCGCTGGTGGTGCTGCTGATGTGGATCTATTTCTCGTCGGCCGTGCTGCTGTTCGGCGCCAGCTGCGCGCGGGCCCTCGACGAGGCGCGCGCGGCCGCCGGCACGGCGCCTGCCGGGCCGACGGGGCCGGGCTGACCGCCGTTTACGTCCGTTACAGCCTGCGCGGCATTGTGAAGCCGGGGGCGGGGTAGCCTCGGTACGCATTGCATGGCCCGGTGCCCGGGCCGTGCGCTTCGGACCAACGACACAGGATCGCAACCATGAACCCCGCCACCTCCTTCCAGCCCGCGGCCAGCGTCAAATGGCTCTGGGCCGCCGTGGGCGCGCTCGGCGTGAGCGTGCTGGCCCTGGGCGGCACGCTGCTGGCGCAGAGCCTGCCCGGCGACGCGCCGCCCGCGGCGCGGGCCACGGCCGCCGCGCCGCGCACGCCCGAGTCAGAGATCATCAATGAAAAAGCGCCCCAGGGGCAGGTGCGGAAAGCGCTGGCAGCTCCTGATCCGGGAGCAACTCGGCCCGCGGTGCCGGTCTGCGCCAGCTGCGGACATGTGGAGTCGGTACAGGTCATCGAGCAGGCGGCGCCCGCCACGGGCCTGGGCGCGGTGGCCGGCGGTGTGCTTGGCGGCGTGCTGGGCAACCAGATCGGCAAGGGCTCGGGCCGCGCGGCCGCCACGGTGCTGGGCGCTGTGGGCGGCGGCTACGTGGGCCACAAGGTGGAGGAGCGCACCCGCACCACCACCGTCTACCAGATGCGCGTGCGCATGCAGGACGGCTCGGTGCGCAGTTTCACGCGCTCCCAGCCCGTGGCCGAGGGCACGCCCGTGCGCGCGCAGGGCAAGGGCTTTCGCGTGGACGACGGCAGCGGCGACGCGGACCGCGCCGGCACGCAGCCCGTGCGCGTGGTGGACAGGGGGTATTGAGCCCCCTCGCCCCGCCCTTGGCTTTGAAACTGGCGTGCCCCATGCCAGCAGACGCCGTGGAGCTGGCTTTGCCAGGCCGCCGGCGTCGTCCCCCTTCCCGCGCGAAGCGTGAAGAGAAGGGGGGCGCCGCGAAGCGGCTCAGGGGGCTGGTCTCTATTTCTCGACGAACGCCCGCTCGATCACGAAGTCGCCCGGGCGCGTGGTGTTGCCTTCCTCGAAGTCGCGGTGCTCCAGGATGGTCTTGAGCGATGCCAGCATCTCCGGGCTGCCGCAGAGCATCGCGCGGTCGGTGAGCGGGTCGAGCGGCGGAACGCCCAGGTCGGTGAACAGCTTGCCGCTCTCGATCAGGTCGGTGATGCGGCCCTGGTTGCGGAAGGGCTCGCGCGTGACCGTGGGGTAGTACTTGAGCTGCTTGGTGACCAGCTCGCCCAGGAACTCGTGCTGCGGCAGCTCCTTCGTCAGGTAGTCGTGGTAGGCCAGCTCGGCCACTTGGCGCACGCCGTGGATCAGGATCACCTCCTCGAACTTCTCGTAGGTCTCGGGGTCGCGGATCACGCTCAGGAACGGCGCCAGGCCCGTGCCCGTGGACATCAGGTACAGGCGCTTGGCCGGCAGCAGGTAGTCGATGAGCAGCGTGCCCGTGGGCTTCTTGCCCACGATGATGGAGTCGCCCACCTTGATGTGCTGCAGGCGCGAGGTCAGCGGGCCGTCGGGCACCTTGATGGAGAGGAACTCCAGGTGCTCCTCGTAGTTGGCGCTGACGATGCTGTAGGCGCGCAGCAGCGGCTTGTCGTTGACCTTCAGCCCGATCATGGTGAAGTGGCCGTTGGAGAACCGCAGCGCCGGGTCGCGCGTGGTGGTGAAGGAAAACAGGCGGTCGGTCCAGTGGTGCACCGACAGGACACGTTCTTCGTGGAATGCGCTCATGGATGGGATGGACAGGAAGGAGTGGAATGAGGGACTGGCGGTTTTGGCGAGTTTCGGCGTTTTTTTATTCGCAATGGGCATAAGCCGAAATGCGAGGCCCGCTTGCCATGCGGGCAAACCCGTACATTGTCGGGCAAACTCGACTCGGCGGTACAGTTGCGCCGTCCGGCGACTGACCTGGGGCAAAGGATTCCATCATGCACAAACGCTTTACCGCCCTGGTGGCGGCACTGGCCTGGGGCCTGGGCGCGGCCCAGGCGCAGGGTTTCTACACCATCGGCGAGATCAACAGCTACAAGGCCCAGCCGGCGTTCCTGGAGCCCTACAAGAAGGGCATGGAGCTGGCCGTGGCCCAGGTCAACGCCACCGGCGGCGTGGCCGGCAGGAAGCTGCAGCTCGTCACGCGCGACGACAACGGCAACCCCGGCGACGCCGTGCGCGCGGCCGAGGAACTGATCGCGCGCGAGAAGGTGGACGTGCTCATGGGCAGCTTCCTGTCGCACGTGGGCCTGGCGCTGACCGACTTCGCGCAGCAGAAGAAGCGCTTCTTCCTGGCCGCCGAGCCGCTCACCGACAAGATCGTGTGGGAGAACGGCAACCGCTACACCTTCCGCCTGCGCCCCTCCACCTACATGCAGGTGGCCATGCTGGTGCCCGAGGCCGCTGCCATGAAGAAGAAGCGCTGGGCCATCGTCTACCCCAACTACGAGTACGGCCAGTCGGCCGTGGCCACGTTCAAGCAGTTGCTCAAGGCCGCGCAGCCCGACGTGGAGTTCGTCGCCGAGCAGGCTGCGCCGCTGGGCAAGGTGGACGCGGGCAGCGTGGTGCAGGCGCTGGCAGATGCCAGGCCCGACGCGATCTTCAACGTGCTGTTCGCGGCCGACCTCGCCAAGTTCGTGCGCGAGGGCAACACGCGCGGCCTGTTCGCGGGCAAGGGCGTGGTGAGCCTGCTGTCGGGCGAGCCCGAGTACCTGGACACGCTCAAGGGCGAGACGCCCGAGGGCTGGATCGTCACCGGCTACCCCTGGTACGCCATCCACACTCCCGAGCATGAGGCCTTCCTGGATGCCTACAAGAAGCGCTTCAAGGACTACCCGCGCGCGGGCTCGGTCGTGGGCTACAACGCCATCCAGTCGATCGCCGCGGGCCTGAAGAAGGCCGGCAGCGCAGACACCGAGAAGCTCATCGCCGCCTTCCGGGGCCTGGAGGTGCGCACGCCCTTCGGCCCCATCACCTACCGCGCGCAGGACCACCAGTCCACCATGGGCGCCTACGTGGGCAAGACGGGCCTGTACGGCGGCAAGGGCGTGATGGTGGACTTCAAGTACATGGACGGCGCGAAGTTCCAGCCGTCCGACGCCGAGGTGAAGAAACTCCGGCCAGCCGCGCCCTGATGGATCTTTCCGGTCTCCTGGCCCAGTTGCTCAACGGGCTGGCGGGCGCGTCCACGCTGTTTCTGGTGGCGGCGGGGCTGTCGCTGATCTTCGGCGTTACGCGCATCGTCAACTTCGCCCATGGCTCGTTCTACATGCTGGGGCTGTACGTGGCGTACTCCTGCGTGGAGCAGCTGGCGGACGCCATCGGCTTCTGGCCCGCGCTGCTGCTGGCGCCGCTGGCCGTGGGGCTGCTGGGCGCGGCGGTGGAGCTGCTGCTCCTGCGCCGCATCTACCACGCGAGCGAGCTGCTGCAATTGCTGGCTACCTTCGCGCTGGTGCTCGTCATCAAGGACGCGGCCCTGTGGCTGTGGGGCCCGCAGGAGCTGTTCGGCCCGCGCGCGCCGGGCCTGGAGGGCGCGGTGGACCTGCTGGGCCGGCGCTTTCCGGCCTATGACCTGTTCCTGATCGCAGTCGGCCCGCTGGTGCTGGCGCTGCTGACGCTGCTGCTCACGCGCACGCGCTGGGGCACGCTGGTGCGCGCCGCCACGCAGGACCGCGAGATGGTCGGCGCCCTGGGCGTGAACCAGGCCTGGCTGTTCACGGGCGTGTTCGCGCTGGGCGCGCTGCTGGCGGGCCTGGGCGGCGCGCTGCAGCTGCCGCGCGAGCCCGCCAGCCTGGAGCTGGACATGCTCACCATCGGCGCGGCCTTCGTCGTGGTGGTGGTGGGCGGCATGGGCTCGCTGCCGGGCGCGTTCGTGGCGGCGCTGCTCATCGCCGAGCTCAAGGCCGTGTGCATCTGGCTGGGCGTGGTGCACCTGGGCGGCGTGGAGGTCGCCTTCCCCAAGCTCACGCTGGTGGTGGAATTCCTCGTCATGGCCACCGTCCTCGTCTGGCGGCCCTGGGGCCTGATGGGCCGGCCGCAGGCCGCCGCGCGCGGCGTGGGCGCGCCCGAAGCGCCCCTGCGCGGCGCCGGGACGCGCGCCACCATGGCCTGGGCGGCGCTGCTGCTCGTGCTCGCACTGGCGCCGCTGGCGGCGGGGCAGGGCGGCTACGCCACCGTGCTGCTGACCGACATCGCCATCGCCGCGCTGTTCGCCGCCAGCCTGCACTTCATCCTGGGGCCGGGGGGCATGCACTCCTTCGGCCACGCGGCCTACTTCGGCCTGGGCGCCTACGGCGCGGCGCTGCTGGTGCGCTGGCTGGATCTGCCCATGGGCGCGGCGCTGCTGCTCGGCCCCCTGGCGGCGGCGGCCGGCGCGCTGCTCTACGGCTGGTTCTGCGTGCGCCTGTCGGGCGTGTACCTGGCCATGCTCACGCTCGCGTTCGCGCAGATCACCTGGGCCGTCGCCTTCCAGTGGGACGGCTTCACCGGCGGCAGCAACGGCCTCACCGGCATCTGGCCGCCCGAGTGGGCCGCGCAGGGCGCGGCGTTCTACTGGCTGGCGCTGGCGCTGGCCGCCGCGGGCGTCTACCTGCTGCGGCGCATGCTGTTCGCGCCCCTGGGCTGGGCGCTGCGCGCCGCGCGCGACTCGGCTCCGCGCGCCGAGGCCATAGGCATCCATGTGCGCCGCGTGCAATGGGCGGCCTTCGTCGTCGCCGGGCTGCTGGCGGGGCTGGCGGGGGCGCTGTTCGCGTTCTCCAAGGGCGGCGTGGCGCCCGACGCGCTGTGGGTGGGCAAGTCGGTGGACGGCCTGGTCATGGTGCTGCTGGGCGGCGTGCAGCAGCTGGCCGGCCCGCTGGTGGGCGCGGCCGCCTTCACCTGGCTGCACGACAGCGTGGCGCGCGCCACCGACTACTGGCGTGCGCTGCTGGGCGGCACCATGCTGGTGCTGGTCTTGCTTTTTCCACAGGGAATTTCGGGGTTTTCCCAGTACTGGCAAGCGTGGGCAGCTCTTAAAAAAGGAGTCGCCGCATGACCCTGCTGCGCGTGGAGAACCTGCGCAAGTCCTTCGGCGGCGTGCAGGCCGTGCAGGGCGTGTCCTTCGCGCTCGCGGCCGGCGAGCTGCTGGCCCTCATCGGTCCCAACGGCGCGGGCAAGAGCACCACCTTCAACATGGTGGACGGCCAGCTCGCGCCCGACGGCGGCCGCGTGCTGCTCGACGGCCAGGACATCACCGGGCTGAGCCCGCGCGCCATCTGGCGCCGCGGCGTGGGCCGCACCTTCCAGATCGCGCAGACCTTCGCCAGCTTCAGCGTGCTGCAGAACGTGCAGCTGGCCCTGCTGTCGCACGACCGCAAGGCCTGGCGCTGGTGGCGCCGCGCCGGCGCGCACCGCCCTCAGGATGCGCTGGCCCTGCTGGAGCAGGTGGGCATGGCCGCCCAGGCGCACCGCCCGTGCAGCGAGCTGGCCTACGGCGACGTCAAGCGCGTGGAGCTGGCCATGGCCCTGGCGCACGCGCCGCGCCTGCTGCTCATGGACGAGCCCACGGCCGGCATGGCGCCCGCCGAGCGCCTGGCCCTGATGCGGCTGGTGCAGCGCCTGGCGCGCGAGCGGCGCATGGCCGTGCTGTTCACCGAGCACAGCATGGACGTGGTCTTCGGCCAGGCCGACCGCGTGGCCGTGCTGGTGCGCGGCCAACTGCTGGCCGAGGGCGCGCCCGACGCCATCCGCCAGGACGAGCGGGTGCAGCAGGTTTACCTGGGGCAAGGCCTGCAGGACTTCGAAAAAAATAGCTGCCAGCGCTTGCCAGCAAAGGGCTTGGAGCCGAAAACACCTGAAACACCGGGCGCCCCCCTGCTGCAGGTGCAGGACCTGAACGCCTGGTACGGCGCGGCCCACATCCTGCACGGCGTATCGCTGGCCGTGGGGCGCGGCGAGGTCGTGGCCCTGATGGGGCGCAACGGCGCGGGCAAGAGCACCACGCTCAAGAGCATCGCCGGCCTGCTGCAGCGGCGCAGTGGACGCATGGCCTTCATGGGCCGGCGCATCGACACCCTGGCGCCGCACCAGATCGCCCGCCTGGGCCTGGGCTACGTGCCCGAGGACCGGCGCATCTTCACCGATCTCACCGTGCTCGAGAACCTGGAGGCGGGCCGCCAGCCGCCGCGCCGCTGGCCCGACGGCGCGCCCGTGCCGCACTGGACGCCGGAAAAGCTCTTCACATTGTTCCCCAACCTGGGCGAGATGCCCCGGCGCCCCGGTGGCCGCATGAGCGGCGGCGAGCAGCAGATGCTGACCGTGGCGCGCACCCTCATGGGCCAGCCCTGCCTGGTGCTGCTCGACGAACCCTCCGAGGGCGTCGCCCCCGTGATCGTCGAGCAGATGGCCCGCACCATCCTCGCGCTCAAGGCCCAGGGCATGGGCATCCTGCTGAGCGAGCAGAACTTGGCCCTAGCCCAGGCCGTGGCCGACCGCGCCTACGTGCTGGAGCAGGGCCGGATCGTGCATGAGGCCCCCATGGCCGGACTGGCGCACGACGCGGCTGCGCGGAAGGCCTATCTGGGGCTGTAAGCCGGGCCTTTTCCGCATGCCCTATTTGCGGCGTGCGCCGGAAATCTTCACCGGTTGCCCGGTGACGGGATTGGTTGTTTCGTAGTTTTGGAGGAAGTCTGCCGCGCTCCTGCCATCACCATCGGTCTCCTGCATATGAACGTGGACTTTCGTCGCCGGCAACCAGCAGAAGAATAGTCTCGGCGGGGTTCCACTATCCATGAGCCGAATTTCCTGAAGCCATATCCCACACCTTCTGTGCAATGGGATTGTGCTGCTCCTCAATGATGTGCGCCATCAGTCCAACGGAGCGGCCGATCATGGTCAAAGCTTTGCCCTGTTCAGGCGTCAGACCCATGTCGAGTGCGATCGCGCCCTTGGCGCCAGTGGCATTGAGCGGAATCTTGCGGCCCGACAGGCGGGCGGCGGCAGCGGCCAACTCCACCGCAAAGCGTGAATAGTTGCCGTAGTAGCCGCACTCCTTGGCGATCGCGAACATTTTCTCGCAGCGTGGGTCGCCGTCCACATGAATGGGATGCCCCACGCCGGGAATCTTGCGCTTGGCAGCCTTGTTGGCCTTGACGCATTCTTCTGCATAGTAGCGCAGTTCTTCGTCCGTATAGCTGTCCTGCTTGGGAAGCGCATCGCGCAAGAAGCGCGCCGCGTATTCGATCACGCCCAGAAAGCGGCTGCCTGCCCCCAGCAGGCCCGCTGCCAGCGCGCCCTGCATGGCTTCGGGAGCGCCATGCAGCGTCAGGCGGGCTGCCAGGGCGCTGGGCGTCAGGCCATGGTCGGTGGCACTGACCAAAAACAGGTTGAGCATGCGCTTGAGCTGGGGCGTGGGGAAATCGCCCAGTAGCTCCAGTGCGAGCACGTCGATGAAATCGCGGTTGAACAGGTCGTTGACCAAGTCATGACCCCGTACCAGGATGGAATGGGCGTCTCCGCCCCCTATTTTGCTGTCGAACATGGATATTTCCGTTGTTGAGTTCTGATGAAGGCTTACTCAAGCACCGCATCCAGGGCAACCACACCCTGGCCGTCGTTGAGTACGACCAACGGGTTGACTTCCAGCGATTGCACACTGTTGCGAAGGGCCAGAAACAGCGCGGCGATGCGTTGCATGGCATCCACCAGCGCAGTTCGGTCACGCGCTGGTAGCCCCCGATGGCTGGCCAGACGCCGGGCGATGCGCGTCTGGTCGAGTACGCGCTCCAGGATCGCGCGGCTGGCGGGAAGGTGGCAGCGGGCTACATCGGCATCGACTTCCACCCAGATGCCGCCAGCCCCCACAGTCAGCACGGGGCCGAAGATTGCGTCACGGTGGATGCCAACCAGCATTTCCACGCCATCTGTGACCATCTCAGACACCAGCACGCCACCGATGGCCTGTTGCGGTACCTGATGCCGGCGCGCATTGGCCATGATGCGTTCAAAGGCCTCATGCACTTGCTCCTCGCTGCGCAAGTGCAATTGCACGCCACCGACCTCGCTCTTATGCAATACGCCGTCAGCCACGAGTTTGAGCGCCACCGGAAAGCCGATCGTGCGGGCCTGCGCCACGGCTTCCTCAACGGTACCAGCCAGACTCTCCTGGGGCGAGCGGACGCCATACCGCGCCAGCAGCGCTTTGGCCTGAGCCTCGTTGCAAGGCAACGACACTTCAGGAGCCGTCGTCGGCAGATTCCCGGGCACGGATCCCGCATCGACCGCTTCGCTGGCCTGCTGGGCATACTGGGTGATGCGCTTGAGCGCGAGCATGGTATTGCGCAAGCTGTACATGGGCGCGAAGCCCTCCCGGATCAGCACATCGTGCGCGGGGCCGCGGCGGCTGCTCATCCAGGTCGGAACAAAGGCCTTGGAGCCAGACCTGGCCACTTCCAGCGTGTTGCGCACGATGCCTTCGGTGCTGGCGGCATAGTTGGAGGTGATCGGGAAGAGCACCACATCCACCCCAGGGTCGGCAAACAGTGGTGTCAAGCATTTCCTGGTCAGTGCCGGATCAACCAGTGCCTTGGTGGTCAGATCCACCGGGTTGGTCAGCGCAGCGTACGACGGGGCATGCTTGGCCATCTCGGCCACGGTGCTGTCTGCCAGGGAGGCCATGGCCAGGTTCCCTTCGCCAACCTTGTCGGCGGACAGCACGCCGGCGCCACCCGAGGACGAGTACACGCAGATACGCCTCAGGCTGCGAATGCCCACCCGTGAGATCAGGCTCGCCACGTCCAGCATCTCATCCAGATCGTCGACGCGGATCACGCCATACTGCGTAAATACCGCATCGTTCACCGTGTCCTCGCCCGCCAGCGAAGCCGTGTGTGACTGCGCGGCTTTCTTGCCGAAATCCGAGCGTCCGATTTTCAGGGCGATCAGTGGCTTGCCCGCACGCTGAGCGGCCTTAGCGGCGGCCACGAAGCGCGCGCCGTCCTTGATACCCTCCATCACCGTGCATATCAGATCGGTGCCAGGGTCATTCGCTAGCCACTGAATGAAGTCGGCGCTGTCCAGATCGAGTTCGTTTCCCGTGGAGAACCAGCGCGAAAAACGAACGCCACGCTCATCGCCCTGCATCAGTGAGCGCCCAAGCCCCCCGCCTTGTGTCACCAGGCCAATGCGTGAAAGTTGACCACTGCGGCCATCGTTGCAAAACTCGGAGGAGAACGTCAATCCTAGGCGGGGCGCAAGCATGGTCATGCCTGCGCAGTTCGGACCATAAAGACGCATGCCAGCGCGTCGGGCCAAGGCCAGCATGTCCGCTTCGACCGAACGGCCCACCTCGCCCAGTTCGCTAAATCCACCGGTGAACACAATGGTGTAGCGCACACCCTGCTCCACGCAGGCTTGCAGCATGGCCATCGCGGCCTCGGCGGGAATCAGCAGCAACGCCACGTCGATGCCCTGCGCCGGGACGTCGCTCACCGACTTGTAAAGAGGCTTTCCCTTCAGCTCGCCTCCTTTCGGGTTGACGAGGTACACCTCTCCGTCAAAGTCCGAGTGGTCGAGCACATTGACCACCGTGGTGTGCCCCAGTGTGCTAGGCGTGGTGGATGCGCCGACAATCATTACCGAACGCGGGTTAGTTAGCTCCGCTAGGTCGTCGAAGCGGACGGAGGAGTCAAAGGGAGATGTGATCAGGCTCATGCAACCTCCGACCGGCATTTCATCAGCGTGGTCCACTCGCTTTCCGCCACCACGTCGCCATGCTGGTTCTTGATGGTGCGATGCATCACCACTCGGCCCGTTCCAGGGCGCTTCGAGGAAAGTGTCTTTTCGCCGATGCGCAGCTCCACATGGATGGTGTCGCCTATGAAGACAGGCTTGCGCCACTGGCAGCGCAGTTCGGTCAGCGCCAGGCGTGCACCGTCCATCAGTCGGTATACCGGCATGCGCGTGGTCAGGCCCGACGCTATGGCCAATGTCAGCATGCCGTGCGCGGCACGCTGACCAAACGGGTGATCGGCCGCAAACACCGCATCGGTATGCAGCGCGTTGTAGTCGCTCGACAAGCCCGCGAACTGCACCACGTCGGCTTCGGTCACGGTACGGCGCGGGCTTTTCCAGCTTTGGCCGGGCTCCAGATCATCAAAGTACAGCTGCCGGCCCAGGTGCTCATTCAGATCGAAGGGCATGCTCATGCGTAACGCCCTCCGGTCACATGTACGGTTTCGCCTGTCGTGAAGCCGGCGAGCCTGGATGCCAGAAAGGCCACGGTGGCGGCCACATCAGCCGGGTCGCCCAGTCGGGCCACGGGGGTATTGGACTTGGCGCGCTCAGTGAGCTCTTCATAGTCCGGACGCTTCTGCATGCGCGGCGTGGAGATTACGCCGGGTGCAACAGCGTTGGCAGTGATGCCGAACTTTCCCGACTCCAGCGCCAACGAACGCGTGAAGCCGATCAAGCCAGCCTTGGCGGTCGAGTAGTTGGTCTGCCCCGGGTTGCCCAGGTGAGCACGCGAGGCGATGTTGATGACGCGGCCGAAGCGGTTTTCCATCATCAGCGGCAGCACGGCGCGCGAGCAGTGGAAAGCGCCCAGGAGTGTCACGTCCAGCACGGCATGCCAATCCTCTTCGGCCATCTTGGTGAGATAGCGGTCGCGCGCAAAACCTGCGTTGTTGACGAGAATGTCCACCTTCTTCCAGCGGTCCACGGCTTGCTGCACGGCGGCACCAACCTCTTGCTTTCTGGTCACGTCGGCGCGCACGCCCAGCGCTTGCCCGCCCATGGCGGCAAGCTCCTGGCAGGCTGCGTCGATGGCTTCCTGGTTGGTGTCGCACACCACCACATTGCAGCCCTCTTGCACGAATCGCTTGGCCATGGACAAGCCCAGCGTGCCAGCTCCGCCAGTGATGAAGGCGGTGCAGTTTTTCAATTCCAGATCCATGATCAATATCCCATCGATATAGTTGTTTGCTGGGGCCAAACGACAGCTTTGGCCATCAATCGATCTGCAGCTTGGCTTTCTCCACCAACAACTTGGCTTCCGTCCGTTCCTTGGCCCAGAACTTGGCGAACTCCTCGGGGGTGCTGCCCACCAGCGGTGTGTGGATGCGGGCAAAGCGCTCGCGCACCTCGGGTGAATTCAGCGCTTCGCGCAGCGCCTTGGACAACTTGTCGACGATGGGTTGGGGCGTGCCAGCGGGCATGACCACGGCCTGCCAGGTGGTGACCTTGAAGCCCGGTACACCCGATTCAGCCACTGTGGGTACATCGGGCATGTCAGCCACCCGCTTGTCGCTGCTGACGGCCAGTGCGCGCAACGAACCATCCTGAATGAACGGCAGAGTGGTGGAACGGCTGTCCACCATGAAGGTCAGGCGTCCAGCCAGCAGATCCTGGATCGCCGGCGCACTGCCCTTGTAGGGTACGTGGGTCATCGGCGAATTCAAGGCTAGAGCCAATGAGGCTCCCGAGACGTGCATGGAACTGCCAGGACCGGCGGATCCGTAAGTCATATTTGCGTCAGGTTTCTTGGCTGCCTGCACCAGCTCCTGCATGGTGTGATGGGGAGATGACTTGGGGACCACGACCACCAATGGTGAATCGGTCACTTGCGTGACAGGCACAAAGGCTTTGGCAGGATCGATCCTGACGCCTTTGTAGAGATAGGTGTTGATGGCCAACGGTCCCACGTTAGCCCACAACGCGGTATAGCCGTCGGAGGCAGCGGTGGCGACGGCCTGGTTGGCAATGTTGCCGTTGGCACCTGGCTTGTATTCGGGAACGACCGGTTGGCCTAGCCTTTTCGACAACTCGTCCTGCACCATCTTGAAGGCGATGTCCGATGCGCCGCCGGGCGCAAACCCGATCACCATGCGGATTGGTTTTTCGGGCCAGTCGGCGAATGCGCCTGTCGCCAGCGTGAAGGCGGCGATTCCGCAAGTGAGTTTGCGTTCAAAATTCATCAGTGTCTCCTGTGCAAAAAAAGATCACACGCCCATGTCGTACTTGACGTTCTTGAGCTGTGTGTTTTCATAGATGGCTTCGAGCCCGCGCTCCTTGCCGATACCCGACTGCTTGTAGCCGCCGAACGGTGCGTCGAACGAGGTGCGCACGCCGGTGTTGATGGCTACGCTCCCGGACTGGATGCCGCGTGCCATGCGCAGGGCGCGGCCGCCGTCGCGGGTGAACAGCACGGCGGCCAGGCCATAGCGCGAATCGTTGGCGATGCGCAAGGCCTCGTCTTCATCGTCAAAGTCGATGACTGATTGCACGGGGCCGAAGATCTCGTCCTGCGCCGATCGCATGCGGGCTTGTGAATCCAGCAGCAGCGTGGGCTTGACAAAGAAGCCCGCCTTCGTCTTGCCGTCCAGGGTGCCGTATTGCGTGGGCGTGGCTCCTTCGTCGCCTGCGATGCGGATGTATTGCTCGACGCGTTGCTGCTGCGCCGCGCTCACTAGTGGACCCATCTCCGTGGCGGGATCCTCGGGCGATCCGATGCGGATGGCATCGAGCCGCTGCTGCAGGCGGTCCAGGAACTCTTCACGGATGGATTGCTGCACCAGCAGCCGCGTGCAGGCAATGCACACCTGGCCCGAATTCTTGATGATGTCGCCCGCAGCCACCGCTACGGCTTTGTCCAGTGGCGCGTCCTCGAACACGATCAGCGGGGATTTGCCGCCGAGTTCCAACGTCACGCGCTTGACGTCGCTGGCTGTGGAGGCCAGGATGCGCGCGCCCGTGACCGTTCCGCCGGTGAATGACACACGGGACACCCGCGGATGCGTGACCAGCCGTTCGCCGACCGTGGCGCCCGGGCCGTTGACCACGTTGACGACGCCTGGGGGAAAGCCCGCTTCCTCGAACAACCGTGCCAAGGCCATAGTGGACAGTGGTGTCACCTCCGACGGCTTGAGGATCACCGTGTTGCCTGCCGCCAGCGCCGGCCCGAGCTTGTTGACGGTGAGCGTCATCGGGTAGTTCCAGGGCATGATCAGTGCACACACGCCCAGCGGCTCGCGGATGGTGAAGTTGAGCACGTCGGTATTGCCGACGGGAATCGTTTCGCCGCGCACGGCCGGGATGATGCCGGCGAAGTACTCCAGCGATGCAGGCATCGACTTGAGCGAATCCAGCGAGTGCGTGATGGGCTTGCCCACGTTCAGCGTCTCTATCCAGGCGATCTTTTCTCGGTCGCGCTCGAACAGCGTCGCCAGGCGGCGCAGCAGCCGGCCGCGTTCTGCCGGCGTGGTTTTGCGCCAGTACTTCTCATAGGCTTCGTGGGCCGCGTGCACGGCGGCATCCACATCGGCCTCGCCAGCCTCGTGTACCTGGGCCAACATTTGAGCCGTGGCCGGGTTGAGTGTGTCGAAGATGTGGCCCTCGGCACCTGCGCACCAGCGGTCGCCAATAAGCAGTTCATAGGGTCGAGAGTCGATGACGTTCATGGAAATCTCCTTATGCAGCCATCTGCAGATACAGCGACTGGATGTCCTCGAGCGTGAGAACACGCGGGTTCAGTGGTGTCGAAGCGCTTTGCAGCGCCTGGGAGGCCAACAGCTCAGCGTCTTGCCGCGACAGGTGCAAGTCAGTGAAGCGCAAAGGGATCTGCGCCAGTCCGGCCAGGGATTCCACGGCTTCGATCAGTGCCCGGGCATCGCTGCGCTCATCGCCCGTGTTGGCAATGCCCAGTGCTCGCGCTGCTTCGGCATAGGGCAAGGCCGCGGCCTCGGCCGTATAGCGCGACACCACGCTGAACACCGGCCCCAGCACCTCGGCATGGGCCATGTGTACGCGCGATTCAAGCGGGGTACACATGCTATGCACCGCGTCGACCTTGCTCAGACCTATCGCCACACCCGCCAGGTAGGCGCCCATCTGCATGTCAGCCCGGGCCCGCAGGCTGTCCGGAGCGCGCAGAGTGGCGGGTAGCGCTTGCATGCACAGCCGCAAGGCATGCATCGCCATGGCCTTTCCGACCGGCGAGGGATCGGTGTTGATCCACGCGCCTAGCGCGTGCAGCACGGCGTCGAAACCGCCTTGCGCCGTAGGCCGAAATGGCAGGCTCAGCGTCAACTCCGGCTGCAGCGCGACCAGCGCAGGTCGTGTGCGCACGGAGCGGTACAGACGCTTGCGTCCGTCGTCACCCTGGATCAGCGCGGCCGAGCTGCTTTCGCTGCCGGTTCCCGAGGTGGTGGGAACGGCAAGAAACAGCGGATCGTCAGCTGCAGCGGCGGCACCCAGCCAGGCCAGGCCACGTTCCGTTTGCAATTCCTCCACCTCCAGGCCACTGGCCAAGCAGGCCAGTGCCATCTTGGCCACATCCATGGCACTGCCGCCCCCTACCACAACCATGCTGGCGCAGTGCCGCTCGCGTGCCATGCGCAGTGCCTCGCGCACCTGCGCCAGCGTGGGGTTGGACATCACGCCGTCGTAGATCTCCCATCGCAACCCGGGTACAGCCGCAAGCACCGCTTGCACGACGGAACCAACAGCGCGCCAGACCACGGCATCGGTGACGATCAGGGGGTGGCGAAGGCGTGAACCGGCAGCCTGGACGGCGCGAGACAGCGCAGCAGTGCCCCAGTAACTGGTACCCGGCCACATGATCGAGCCATTGTTGGAATGGTCAGGGCTTGGCATGGATTGAGGTCGTTTTCGGTTTTATAATTTGCACAACGAATTATTAATTCGTATAATGAATTAATCATAGAAAGGTGGCATATTCATGTCAAGAGCTTCTGCGTCTGCACGCGGCCATGACCCGTCCGCAGAGTCGGCCGAACCTGATCGGCAATTCGTGACGGCGCTGGCGCGAGGGCTGGAAATCCTGCGCTGCTTCGATGCCGATCGGCGCATGCTGGGCACTACCGAGATCGCCCACTTGACGGGGCTGGCGCAGCCCACCGTCTGGCGGCTGTGCCACACCTTGCAGAAGATGGGTTTTCTGGCCAGCGTGCCTGGCAAGGAAAAACTGCAGCTGGGCGTTGCAGCCATCGCACTGGGTGGCGCGGCACTTGCGGGGCAGGAGGCGCTGGAGGTGATCCGTCCAATGCTGCAATCGATGGCGGATCGCTACCAGGCAGCAGTCGCATTGGGTCGCCGGGATGGAAACGACATCGTCTACCTGCTGCGCTGCCAGGCTGATTCGCCGCTGCTGATGAACCTGCGCGTGGGCTCACGCATACCGCTCTTCCATAGCGCGATTGGCTGGGCCTATCTGGCCTGCTGCACACCCGAGGATCGCGCTGATCTGCTCTCTCAAGCCAGTGGGAGTGACAAGGCAGGAGATGCCGCCAAGCGACAAGCCATGGAGCAGGCTCTGGGGCTGTACCCGGAGCGCGGCTTCGTGCTCCATGAGCGTCTGCGGCACCAGATCATTACGGTGGCAGCACCGATTGAGTTACCCGCTGGCGAGCGCTATGTGGTTAGCTGTGGTGGTCCCGCCTCGCTCCTGCCGCAGCCACTCATGCTGGATGAAGTGGGGCCCCTGCTGGCCCAGCTTGCCCGGAAACTGCAACCAGTCCTGCTGATGGGACGGCATATATGAGTGCGGGCATGAGGGAAAGCGCGTGTCACGCTTCGTGCGCCGAAGCGAAGTCGGCAATCCCGTTGCAATGGCCCACGCGTATCACCGAACTGCTGGGCATTCGCTGGCCTCTGCTGCTGGGCGGAATGATGTGGCTGTCCGATGCACGGCTGGTCGCTGCCATGGTGCGCGCCGGCGGCATGGGCTTCATCACCGCGCGCAGTTCGCGCACAGACGAGGCATTCCGGCAGGAACTGCGGGAGTGCCGTGCGCTGACGGGGGGCCAGGCCTTTGGTGTCAACCTCACGCTTTCGCGCCGTGCGGCGCACAACGACGGGATGCTGGCGCGCCTCAACATTGCATTGGAAGAAGGCGTGCGCATTTTCGAGACGGCTGGCCTGCCGCCAACGCCGCTGCTGCCTGCCATTCGCGAAGCCCGCGCGGTCGTGATCCACAAATGCGCCCATGTTCGCCATGCGGCAGCGGCGCAGAACATGGGCGTGGACGCGGTCACACTGGTGGGTATGGAGGAAGGCGGCCATCCGGGCAGCAACCCCTTGCCGACCTTCCTCAACGGAGCTTACGCGTTGGAGCAGTTGCGTATTCCGATGGCATTGGGAGGTGGCATCGGCCATGGCCGGCAGATTGCCGCCGCGTTGGCGCTGGGGGCGGATGCGGTGGTGATGGGCAGCGTATTCACCCCTGCGCTGGAAACGCCTGCCCACGATGCTTACAAACAACGCGTGGTTGCCGCTGATGCGCATGGCACGCGGGCCGTCCTCGGCAGCCTGGGAGACACCTGGCGCGTGCTCGACAACGATAACGCCCGCAAGGTTGTCGCGCTGGAACAGGCGGGCGCGCGTAGCTATCCGGAATTTGGCGACTTGATCAGCGGCGAGCGCACGCAAGCCCTGGCCTATGTGGCGGGACAGCATGAGGAAGGCATGTTGTCTATGGGGCCGGCAGTGGGTTTTGCACGCGCCGTGGAACCGGTGGCTAGCATCGTCGCCCGGCTGCAACGGGAATGCACCGAGGCCAGCGGCCGTTTTCAACGCATGCTCGATTCCATCTGATTAGCCCGCCGGGCTGATGGATCAAGCACTCCTTCGTATGCGATGACCACGCGTGCTTGAAGACGTTCCAGCGTGTGCTATGTAGCCGAAGGACCGGATTCGATATGCACGTCCAGCGGGCCCAGGCCGGCTCGGAGAGCATTCGCTCGGCCTCGGGTCTGGAGACCATGTCCGGTAGCCGCAGGATCCAGCCGAGCTTGAACATCTCCTCCATGTCCGGCTTGCATCTCACCAGCGGATGGTTCAGGTGCACGACCAGCCTATATTGCTGCCGCGTCATCAGCGTGCGGAAGGTGTGGGAAGACCGGTGCTGCATGCCGAAGCGCAAGGTCATGTCGAGCCTTCCTTGCTCGACCATGCGCACCAGCGTCGTAACTGTGCTTGCACCGCGGAGGACTGCACCAGCAACCTAGCCAGCACGGGCGTGACCACGTTGCCGAGCAATGGGGCGACGACACCGATCCGGATGCAGCTGCGCAGGGCAGTGGCCTCGCCTGCCATGTCCTGCAGCGTGGCCGTCGTCAGCTCGGCGAGTTCGCACGCTTGCGGATACAGCGTCCGGTTGGTGGACGTCAGCGTGATTCTGCGTCCGCTACGCACGTGCGGCAGACACATTCAATTTTGCGGCAAATAAACCTGTAACGCTTGTGGAGTAAGTGTTGAATGCTACTTAAAAAGTAGCGACCAACACTCGCCTGTACTGCACCGCCTCGGCCACGTGGGCCACGCCCACGCGCTCCGACGCCGCCAGGTCGGCGATCGTGCGCGCCACCTTCAGCGCGCGGTGCGTGCTGCGCGCCGACCAGGAGAGGCGCGCGGCGGCGGCTTGCAGGAAGCGCGCGGCGGCCTCGTCCAGCGCGGCCATGCGGTCGAGCTGCCGGCCCTGCAGCGCCTGGTTGGGCGTGCCCTGGCGCGCCAGGGCCAGCGCGTGGGCGCGGGCCACGCGCTCGCGCACGGCGCTGCTCGCCTCGCCGGCGGGGGCGTTCAAAAGTTCGTCGGCGGGCAGCTGCGGCACCTCCACGTGCAGGTCGATGCGGTCGAGCAGCGGGCCGCTCAACTTGCCCTGGTAGCGCGCCACCTGGTCGGGTGTGCAGCGGCAGGCGCGCTGGGGGGAGCCCGCGAAGCCGCAGGGGCAGGGGTTCATGGCGGCGACGAGCTGGAAGCGCGCCGGGAACTCGGCGCGCTGCGCCGCGCGCGAGATGGTGATGCGGCCGGTCTCCAGCGGCTCGCGCAGGGCCTCCAGGGCGCTGCGAGCGAATTCGGGGAATTCGTCGAGGAACAAGACGCCCTCGTGCGCCAGCGAGATCTCGCCGGGCCGCGGCGGCGATCCTCCGCCCACCAGGGCGACGGCGCTGCAGCTGTGGTGCGGGCTGGCCGTGACGCGCTGCATCCACTGCGCGCCCGTGAAGCGCCCGGCCAGGCTGGCGATGGCCGCGCTCTCCAGCGCCTGTTCAACGCTCATGGGCGGCAGCAGGCCGGCGAAGCGCTGCGCCAGCATGGACTTGCCCGAGCCCGGCGGGCCCACCAGCAGCAGCCCGTGGCCGCCGGCGGCTGCGATCTCCAGCGCGCGCTTGGCGGCGGCCTGGCCCTTCACATCGGCCAGGTCGGGGCCGTCCGCGTGGATGGCGGGGGGCGCGGGCTGCAGGCGCTGCCAGCCGTCGTCGCCGCCCTCCTGCGGCGGCGCGGCCGCGGGCAGGAACTGGCGCACCACGTCCAGCAGGTGGCGCGCGCGGTAGATCTCGGCGCCGGGCACCAGGGCGGCCTCCTCGGCGCTGCCCGGCGGCAGCACCGTGCGCACGGGCGGCTTCCCGGCGCGCAGCGCCAGGCTGGTGGCCAGCGCGCCGCGCACGGGCCGCAGCAGGCCCGACAGCGACAGCTCGCCCGCGAACTCCCAGCCCGCCAGGCGTTCTGCGGTGATCTGCCCGCTGGCGGCCAGGATGCCCAGGGCGATGGGCAGGTCGTAGCGCCCCGAGTCCTTGGGCAGGTCGGCCGGCGCCAGGTTCACGGTGATCTTCTTGTTGGTGGGGAACTCCAGTCCCGCGTTCTGCAGGGCCGAGCGCACGCGCTCGCGCGCCTCCTTCACCTCCACGTCGGCCAGGCCCACGAGCGCGAAGCTCGGCAGGCCGTTGGCCAGATGCACCTCCACGGTGACGGCGCTCGCCTGCAGGCCCAGCAGGGCGCGGCTTTGCACCAAAGCAAGACTCATCGCGTGAACCCTCCCCAATCTGGTGCACGGCCGCTGCGGCGGGGCTGTGCCCTGGCTGCCAAATGTACATGCATGGCGGCTGGCACGGTCCGTGCATTGGGGGTTGTGTCCGCTTTCCATACACAACCGGAGGAACCATGTCCCATGCATCCCTGAAGTCTCTGAGCCTGGCCCTGGCGGCCGCGGCCATGCCCGTGCTGGCGAGCGCCGAGCTGACGGCCAACGTGGCGCTGACCAGCAACTACAAGTTCCGCGGCCAGGACCAGGACGTGCACCGCATCAAGGCGGTGAACCCGGCCATCCAGGGCGGCTTCGACTACACATTCGGAGAAAGCGGCTTCTACGTGGGCAACTGGAATTCCAGCGTGGACTGGCTGCAGGGCAACTCGATCGAGTCCGACCTGTACGGCGGCTACAAATTCAAGGCCGGCGCGCTGGACCTGGACCTGGGCGCGCTCGCCTACGTCTACCCCGGCAACACTGCCGGCAACACCACCGAGCTGTACGGCGCGGCCACCTGGGGGCCGCTGACGGCCAAGTATTCGCACACCGTGTCCAAGGACTACTTCGGCTGGGCCGGCGCCAAGACGTCGGGCCTGCGCGGCCGCAACACGGGCTACCTGAACCTGGCGTTCGCCAGGGAGGTGGCGCCCAGCGTCACGCTCAAGGCGGCCGTGGGCTACACGCGCTTCGCTGGCGACATCCGCGACCTGGGCGTGCCCAGCTATGTGGATTACAGCGTGGGCGGGGCCTACGACTTCGGCGCGGGCCTGTCGCTGTCCGCGGCCGTCGCGGGCGCCAACAAGAAGGGTTTCTTCGGCGATGCCAACAAGGCGCGCCTGATCGTCACCCTGTCCAAGACCCTGTAAGCCAGCAAAGGAGCCGATCGTGAAAATGATCACCGCCATCATCAAACCCTTCAAGCTCGACGAGGTGCGCGAGGCGCTGTCGGACGTCGGCGTGCACGGCATCACCGTGACCGAGGTGAAGGGCTTCGGCCGCCAGAAGGGCCATACCGAGCTGTACCGCGGCGCCGAGTACGTCGTGGACTTCCTGCCCAAGGTGAAGATCGAGGCCGCCGTGGACGACGCGCTGGCCGAGCGCGTCATCGAGGCCATCGAGGGCGCGGCCCGCACCGGCAAGATCGGCGACGGCAAGATCTTCGTGGCCGACCTGGAGCAGGTCGTGCGCATCCGCACCGGCGAGACCGGCGCGCAGGCCCTTTGACCCCAGCCACGGAGAATCTGCCATGAGAAAACTGCTTGTCTTCCTGGTGCTGGGCCTTCACCTGCTGGTTGGCGGCGCCGCCCTGGCGCAGGCGCCGGCCGTGCCCGGGCCGGTCGCCGACGCCGCGGTCGCGGCGCTCGCCGCAGCACCCGCGCCCAAGGTCGATTCCGGCGACACCGCCTGGATGCTGACCTCCACGCTGCTCGTGATCCTGATGACCATCCCCGGCCTGGCCCTGTTCTACGGCGGCCTGGGCCGCGCCAAGAACATGCTGTCGGTGCTGATGCAGGTGTTCGTGGTCTTCGCCCTGGTCTCGCTGCTGTGGGCCCTGTACGGCTACAGCCTGGCGTTCTCGGGCGAGGGCCGGTTCGTGGGCGACCTGTCCAAGGTCTTCCTGCAGGGCGTGGGCCCGGAGACCTTCGGCGCGCTCGCGACCATCCCCGAGTACGTGTTCCTCGCCTTCCAGGGCACGTTCGCGGCCATCACCGTGGCGCTGGTCGTGGGCTCGTTCGCCGAGCGCATGCGCTTCTCGGCCGTGCTGATCTTCGCGCTGCTGTGGTTCACCTTCAGCTACGTGCCCATGGCGCACATCGTCTGGGGCGGCGGCCTGCTGGCGCAGGACGGCGCGCTGGACTTCGCGGGCGGCACCGTGGTGCACATCAACGCGGGCATCGCCGGCCTGGTGGGCGCCTACATGGTGGGCAAGCGCATCGGCTTCGGGCGCGAGGCGTTCACGCCGCACTCGCTCACGCTGACCATGGTGGGCGCGTCGCTGCTGTGGGTGGGCTGGTTCGGCTTCAACGCCGGCTCGGCCGGCGCCGCCAACGCCGCGGCCGGCCTGGCCTTCGTCAACACCGTGCTGGCCACCGCCGCCGCCACGCTGTCGTGGAGCGTGGGCGAGGCTGTGCACAAGGGCAAGGCCTCCATGCTGGGCGCCGCGTCGGGCGCCGTGGCGGGCCTGGTGGCCGTCACGCCGGCCGCGGGCTTCGTCGGGCCCATGGGCTCCATCGCCATCGGCCTGGTCGCCGGCCTGGTGTGCCTGTGGGGCGTGGGTGGCCTGAAGCGCCTGCTCAGGGTGGACGATGCCTTCGACGTCTTCGGCGTGCATGGCGTGGGCGGCATCGTAGGCGCCATCCTGACCGGCGTGTTCGCCGCGCCGGGCCTGGGCGGCACGGGCGGGGCCACGCCCGAGACCTTCGCCATGGGCGCGCAGGTGTGGATCCAGGCCAAGAGCGTGCTGTTCACCATCGTCTGGTCGGGCGTGACGTCCTTCGTCGCCTACAAGATCGCCGACCTGCTGGTGGGCCTGCGCGTGAGCGAGGAGTCCGAGCGCCAGGGCCTGGACATCGCCTCCCACGGCGAGACGGCCTACCACCGCTGATGCCGCCGCGGCCGTGGCTCAACCCGGCCGGCGCGGCTCCGGCGCGTGCAGGTGGCAGGCGCGCACGAAGGCGGCCAGCGCCGGCGACGGGTACCGCCCGGCGCGCTGCAGCAGCGAGAAGTGCCGCCACATGCGCGGCAGCGCCGTGGGCAGCACCACCAGCGCGCCGCTGTCCAGCAGCGGCTGCACCAGCACCCGGGGCAGGCAGCTGATGCCCAGGCCCTGCGCCACGCACCGGGCAATGGCCTCCGAGCTGCCCAGCGTGGCCGCCGCCGGCAGCTGGTGCAGGCGCGGCAGCAGCGCATGCTCCACCATCTCCCGCGTGCCCGAGCCCTGCTCGCGCAGCAGCCAGCGCGCCTGGCGCAGCGCCGCCACTCCCAGCGGCCGCTGGCCGGGCGCGGGCACCAGCGGGTCCCCCGGCGCGGCCACGATGACGAGCTCGTCCTTGAGCCAGGGCTGCACCTCCAGCCCGGCGCCATGGCTGGCGCCTTCGATCAGGCCCAGATCCGCGTGCAGCGCCTCCACCGCCTGGGCCACGTCGCGCGTGTTGCCGATCTGGAGGTCCACGCCGATCCGTGGATGGCTGCGCGCAAACGCGGCCAGCACCGGCGGCAGCACGTAGTTGCCGACAGTGGTGCTGGCGGCCAGGCGCAGGCGCACCGGCAGCCCCGCGGCGTGCGCGCCGAACGCCTGCTCGATGCCGCGCGCCTGCTCCAGCAGCGACAGCGCCTGCGGCAGCAAGGCGCGCCCGGCGTCGTTGAGCACGAGGTGCCGTCCCACGCGCTCGAACAGCCGCGTCCCCAGCGCCTGCTCCAGCTGCTGCAGGGCCGCGCTGGTGGCCGATTGGGACAGCGCCACCGCCTGCGCGGCCGCCACGGTGGAGCCGGTCTGGGCCACGGCACAGAAGATTTCCAGCTGGCGCAGCGTGAGATGCAGCATGGGGCGTATCCATCAACCTGTTTGGCAGGTAGGTTAAACAAAAACTATTCGTTATACAAATATAACCAGCGTATCTAAAGTGCCGCCAGGCCTGCAGGCCCTACTGCCTGCGGCCTTCCGACATGACCTCTGCCTCGCTTGTTTCCCCCGTTCCGAATTCCCTTGCGCTGCGGCTGCGCAGCGCGGCCCCCGGCCTGCTCATGAGCGCCGCGGTGGCCGCCGGCGCGCTGTGGCTCGCCGGCCAGCCGGTGTTCGCCAGCTATGGCTGGGGGGCGCTGACCCTGGCCATCGTGCTCGGCCTGGTGCTGGGCAACACCGTGTATCCGATGCTGGCCGAGCACTGCAGCGTCGGCGTGGGGCTGGCCAAGCAGCACCTGCTGCGCCTGGGCATCGTGCTGTACGGGCTGCGCCTGACGTTCCAGGACATTGCGCAGGTTGGCTGGACCGGCGTGGCCATGGACGCCATCGTGCTGGCCAGCACCTTCGGCCTGGCGTGCTGGCTGGGCCGGCGCTGGCTGGGGCTGGACCGCCGCACCACGCTGCTGATCGGCGCCGGCAGCTCGATCTGCGGGGCCGCCGCCGTGCTGGCCACCGCGCCGGTGGCCAAGGGCCGCGCCCAGGACGTGGCGGTGGCCATTGCCACGGTGGTGGTGTTCGGCACCGTCGGCACCTTCCTGTATCCGGCGCTGTTCCACTGGAATGCCGCTCACGGCTGGCTCGCCGCCGACACCCAGCAGTACGGCATGTACGTGGGTGCCACCGTGCATGAGGTGGCCCAGGTGGTAGCTGCGGGCGCTGCCGTCAGCCCCGAGGCGGCGGACATCGCGGTGATCGTGAAGATGGTGCGGGTGATGATGCTGGCGCCGTTCCTGCTGCTCCTGTCGTGGGGGCTGAACCGCATCGAGCGCGCCACGGAGGCCTCCGGCGCCCCGGCAGGAAAGGTCAGCGTGCCCTGGTTCGCGCTGGGCTTCGTGGCCATGGCAGGCATCCACTCGCTGGGCGTGCTGCCGGCCACGCTGGTGCAGGCGGGCGTGCAGCTGGACAACCTGCTGCTCGCCGTGGCCATGGCCGCCCTGGGCCTGACCACCCACGTGAGCGCGGTGCGCGCCGCCGGCATCAAGCCCCTGCTGCTGGCGACGGTGCTGTTCGCCTGGCTGCTGGGCCTGGGCCTGCTGCTGACGCGGCTGTTCTGATGCGCCCTTGCTCGTGCAGATCTGTCGCCTTCTGGATGTTTTTGCCTGCGCGCGCAGGTGCTCTTGGCGGCGCAACGTAGCAGGGCTCAACGGGCACTTCGCGGCGCAGGGGATCTGTGCGGGACAATCGCACGCATGCAACCGCACTGGACGCCTCTTGCCACCCCGCCCGCGCAACTGGGCGAATCGCCGTTCTGGCGTCCCCATGGCGCGCACCCGTACCGGGCGGACATCGCGGGCCGCGCCCTGCACGCGGTCCGTTGCTTTCGCAAGGCGCGACGAGGGTGGTGGGCAGGTGCTGCGCACACGCGTGGATGTGCCAGGGTTGCCCGTGGCGGGGTGCGGGGTCGGGAAGCGCCATGAAGGTTCCGCCGCTCAACCCGCTCAAGGTCTTCGAGGTCGTCGCGCGCACCGGCAACCTCACGCTCGCGGCCAGCGAGCTCAATGTGAGCCAGTCGGCCGTGAGCCGCCAGGTGGCGGTGCTGGAGGAGTACCTGGGCGTGCAGCTCTTCACGCGCGAGCGCGTGGGCGTGCGGCTCACCGAGGTGGGCGAGGGCTACGCGCGCCGCATCGGCCCGGCGTTCGGCGAAATCGCCGCCGCCACCGAGGCCATCACGCGCAAGTATTCGAACAACGTCATCCGCCTGCGCACCTACACCACGCTCACCGCGCGCTGGCTCATCCCGCGCCTGCCGCACTTCAAGGCGCGGCACCCGGAGGTGGAGGTGTCCATCCTCAACAGCACCGCGCCGCTCGATTTCGGTGCCGAGCAGTGCGACCTGGCCATCGTGCTCGGCGACGGCCACTGGCCCGGCGCCGAGGCCACGCTGCTGCTGGAGGACATCGTGGAGCCCGTCTGCGCGCCCGGCTTCATCGCGGAAGGAGCGCTGCCCGAGGCGCTGCGCGGCAAGCGCCTGCTGGTCTCCAAGTACCGCAAGGACGACTGGCCGCGCTGGCTCGCGCACGCGGGGCTGTCCGATCTGTTCGAGACGGCCGAGAAGATGGTCTTCAGCAGCTCCATCCTCACCTGGCAGGCGGCCGTGGATGGCCTGGGCATCGCCATCGGCCAGCAGCACATGCTGGAGGCGGACTTCCAGGCCGGACGCCTCGTGCGCCCGTTCGCCAGGCCGCTGCGCACGGGCAAGGGCCACTACCTCGTCACGCCGGCGCTGCAGCGCTACTCGGGCAAGATCGCGGCGTTCAAGGACTGGCTGATGGCGGAAGCTATGCAAAAGTGAGCTGCTGGCGCTCTCCAATAAAAGGTTTCAGCATGAAAACTGGCTGAAATCCTTTAGTGACAGGCGCGAGCAGCTATTGTTTTTTGACCAGCCGGTAGATCACCGGATAGTAGTTCATCGCATAGCCGCGCGCGCAGGCCGCATCGAGCAGCGCGGCCGTGGCCTGCGCCACGGCGGGCGTGATGCCCGAGGCCTGCGCCAGGCCCAGCGCCAGCTTCAGGTCCTTGAGCGCGTAGGCGGTGGGGAAGAGCTTCTCGGGGAACACGTCCGTCGCCAGCCGTTCGCCCGTGAGCTTGAGCGCGAACGAATCGGCCGAGCCCAGGCGCAGCACGCCGGCGAGCAGCGCCTTGTCCACGCCCGCCGCCTCGGCGATCGCCATCGCCTCGGCCAGCGAATTCACGGTGGAGAGCAGCACCATGTTGTTCATGATCTTCACCACCTGCCCCGCGCCCACGCCGCCGCAGTGGACCACGTCCGATCCCATGCAGCGCAGCCACGGCGCCACGGACTCGAACAGGTCGGCCGGGCCGCCCACGGTGATGAGCAGCGTGCCGTTGTTCGCGGCCTCGCGGCTGCGGGCCACGGGCGCGTCGAGGAAGCGCACGCCGAGCGCGGCCAGCCGCTCGGCCAGCGCGCGGGTGCGCGGCACGTCGCTGGTGCTCATGTCCACCACGGTCTTCACGCTGCCGCCGGGCGCGACGAGCGGGTCGGCGCCCAGGCAGACTTCCTCCACCTGGTCGATGGAGGGCAGCGAGAGGAACACCGTGTGCGCCGTCTCGCGCAGCGCGCGCACGCTGGAGGCCACGGCGCCCAGCGCCGCGAGGCGCGCCACGCTCTCGGCCTGCACGTCGGCCACGTGCACCGGCAGGCCGCACTTGGCGAGCAGGTTGCGGCACATGCCCTCGCCCATCACGCCGACGCCGACGAATCCCAGGACCGGACCGCTCATGCCTGCACCCCTTGGCGCACGCACTTCACGCGCAGGAACTCCATCAGGCCCTCGACGCCACCCTCCGAACCCAGGCCGCTGTCCTTGTGGCCGCCGAAGGGTGTCTCGGGCAGCGAGGCCTGCCATTCGTTGATGCAGACCACGCCGCTGTCGATCTCGCCCGCGAGGCGGTGGGCGCGCCGCACGTGGTTGGTGAACGCGTAGGCCGCCAGGCCGAAGGGCAGGCGGTTGGCCTCGGCGATGGCCTCGTCCAGATCGCCGAACGGGCTGATGAGCGCCACGGGGCCGAAGGGCTCGATGTTGGCCACTTCGTAGTCCACGCAATCGAGCGACGGCCGCACGATCACCGTGGGCCGGTAGAAGAAGCCCTCGGTGCCGATGCGCTCGCCGCCCGTGGCGATGGTGAGGCCCTGTTCGCGCGCGTCCTGCACCAGGCGATCGATGGATTGCAGGCGGCGCTGGTTCTTCAGCGGCCCCATCTGCGTGGCCGCGTCGAACGGGTCGCCCACCTTGAGCGCCTGCGCGGCCTGCACGAAGCGTTCGAGGAACGCGTCGAACACGCCCGCCTGCACCAGGAAGCGCGTGGGCGAGGTGCAGACCTGGCCCGCGTTGCGGTACTTGGTCGCCACGGCGGCGCGTGCCACGCGGTCGGCATCGGCGTCGTCGCAGACGATCACGGGTGCATGCCCGCCCAGCTCCAGCGTGGCTCGCTTCATGGTCAGCGCGGCCTTGGCGCCGATCTGCTTGCCGACCGAGGTGGCGCCCGTGAAGGTGACCATGTGCACCTGCGGCGAGGCGCAGAGCTGGTCGGCGATGGCGCCGGGCTCGCCGAACACCATGTTGACCACGCCATCGGGCACGCCCGCGTCCTGCACGGCCTTTGCGATGTGCAGCGCCACGCCGGCCGTCTCTTCCGAGGGCTTGATGACGATGGTGCATCCCGCCGCCAGCGCCCCGCTGATCTTGCGCGAGGGCGTGATGGCCGGCGCGTTCCATCCCGCGAACGCGGCCACCACGCCGATGGGCTCCAGCGCCACGGTCTGCGTGATGCCGGCGCCGCGCGGGGGAATGGTGCGGCCGTAGATGCGGCGCGCCTCCTCGGCGGCCCACTCGAACATCTCGGCGGCGGTCACCACTTCCTTTTGCGCCTCGCCCTGGGGCTTGCCCAGCTCGCTCGCGATCTGCGCGGCGATGGCGTCGCCGCGCTCGCGCATCAGCGCGGCCACGCGGCGCAGCAGGGTGGATCGCTCGCAAGCCGGCGTGCGGCTCCACGGGCGCAGCGCCTTGGCGGCCGCGTCGATGGCGGCCTGCACGTCCTCGGGCGTGGCGCAGGCGTAGTCGCCCAGCGGCTGGCCCGTGCTCGGGTTGATGACGGTGAAGCGCTCGGCGCCCGCGCCCTGGCGGAACGCGCCCGCGATGAATTGCGAATACTGCATGGCTTTGGTCAGTCCACCTGGATGTTCGATGCCTTGATGACCGACGCCCAGCGCTCGGTCTGCGACTTGATGTGGTCGGTGAACTGCTGCGGCGTGCCGGTGAAGGCATATTGCTCCATGGGCGCCAGGCGCGCCAGCACGTCCGGCCGGGCCATGATCTCGTTCACCGCGGCGTTGAGCCTGGCGACGATGGGCTCGGGCACGCCCTTCGGGCCCATGAGTCCGTTCCACGGCTCGGCCGCGAAGCCCTTGTAGCGCTCGCCCAGCGTGGGCACGCCCTCGCCGCCGCGCCCCGCCACGGCGCTGGCCGAGGCCAGCACGCGCATCTTGCCCGCCTTGACCTGCGGCAGCGCCACCGAGCCCGCGAGGAACGCGAAGTCCAGCCGCCCCGCGACGAGGTCGGTCACCGCCGCCGAGTCGCCCTTGTAGGGGATGTGCACGGCGTTGATCTTCGTCTCGTGCTTGAACCACTCGCCCGCGAGGTGGTTCACCGCGCCGTTGCCGGCCGAGCCGTAGCTCAGCTGCGAGCCGCTCGCGCGGCCCTGCTTGAGCAGTTCGTCGAGCGACTTGACGCTGGACGACGCGGGCGCGACGAGGAAGTACGGGTAGCTCGCCACCAGCGCGATCGCGGTGAAGTCGCGCAGCGGGTCGTAGGCGGTCTTCTGCAGCGTGGGGATGATGGACAGCGTGCTGCTGCTGCCGAACATCAGCGTGTAGCCGTCGGGCGCGGCCTGCCTGACGAGGTTGGCCGCCACGCCGCCGGAGGCGCCGGCCTTGTTGTCCACCACGAAGCTCTGCTTGAACTTGGCGGACAGCTGCTCGGCCACGATGCGCGCCACCACGTCGGTCGGGCCGCCCGCGGAAAAGCCCACCACGATGGTCACGGGCCTGGCGGCGGGCCAGTCGGCCGCGCCCTGGGCGAATGCGTGGCCGCCCAGGGCCAGGGCGGCGGCGCCCAGCACGAGGGCGCGTTTGCTCGAAGAAGTCATGTCGTCGTGTCTCCAGAAAAGAAAAAAAGAATCAGGCGATGCGGTATGCGTGCACGCCGGGCACGCCCGCGCTCTCGAAGCGCGTGCAGACGGCGGGGTCGTGGCCGGGAACGATCAGGTCTTCGCCATCCGCCAGCGCGCGGATGCGCGCGTAGCCGGCCAGCATGTCGGGCAGGCTGAAGATGGCGGGGAAGGGGTTCTGCAGCGCGAGGTTCTCGTAGTAGTGCGCCGCGTCGGAGGCCAGCACCACCCAGCCGCGCGCGGTGCGCACGCGCACCACCTGCAGGCCGTCGGTGTGGCCGCCCACGCGGTGCAGCTCGATGCCGTCGCGCAATTCATGGAACCCGTCGATGAGCCGCACGCTGCCCTGGTACAGGCGCCTGATGAGCACGGCCACGTCGTCGGTCGAGAAGAAATGGTTCTGCTTCGGGTCGCACATGCAGTCGCCCGTGGCGTAGCGCACCTCGCGGTCCTGCACCCACGCGGTGGCGGCGGGAAACTCGCCCACGTTGCCCGCGTGGTCGTAGTGCAGGTGCGTGACCACCACGTCGCGGATGGACTCGGGCGCGTGGCCCAGGCGGCGCAGCGATTCGGGCGGCGAGACCAGGTAGCGCCGCCCGCGCGCGATGGCCGACGCGGGGCTGAAGCCCGTGTCCACCAGCACCGCGCCGCCCGGCCCGTCGATGAGCCAGACGAAGAAGTCCAGCGCCATCGGCGCGTCGGGGTCGCCCGGCGCGGGGCGCAGGAAGTTGCTGCCCCGCGCGCGGTCCACCGTGGCGTACTTCACTGCCAGGATGCGGTAGAGGGGCGCGCTCATGGCGTGGCGCTCACTTCTTGAGCAGCGCGCACTTGCTCTCGGAGGCGGGGTGGAACGCCTGCTCGCCGGGCACCGTTTCCAGCACCGTGTAGTAGTCCCACGCGGCCTTGGACTCCTGCGGCGTCTTCACGCGCACGAGGTACATGTCGTGGATCATCTTGCCGTCGTCGCGCACCTTGCCGTTCTTGGCGAATGCGTCCTGGATGGGCATGCCCTTGATGGCCTTCACCACGTCTGCCACGTCGTCGGACTTGGCGCGCTCGATGGCCTTGAGGTAGTTCAGCGTGGCCGAGTACTGCCCGGCCTGCAGCGCGGTGGGCATGCGCTTGGTGCGCTCGAAGAACTTGCGCGAGAAGGCGCGCGAGGCGTCGTCCAGGTCCCAGTAGAACGACTCGGCGAACAGCATGCCGCCTGCGTCCTTCAGGCCCACGCCGTGCACGTCCATGATGCTCATGAGCATGGCCACGGTCTTCTGCCCGCCGCTGGCCAGGCCGAATTCCTTGCCCTGCTTGATGGCGTTCTGCAGGTCCAGCCCCGCCGTGGCGATGGCCACCGCGTTGGCCTTGCTGCCCTGGGCCTTGATGATGTAGGACGCGAAGTCGTTGCCCGGGAACGGGTAGCGCGACGAGCCCAGCACCTTGCCGCCAGCGGCCTCGATGAATTGCTTGCCGTCGTTCTCCAGCGAGTGGCCGAACGCGTAGTCGGCCGTCAGGTAGTACCAGGTCTTGGCTCCGGCCTTCACCACCGACTGCGTGCCCACCTTGGCGAGCGAATAGGTGTCGTACACCCAGTGCAGGCTGTTGGGCGAGCAGTCCTCGTTGGAGATGCGCACCGCGCCCGCGCCGGTCACGATGGCCAGGCGCCCCTTGTCCTGCGCGAGCTTCATCGCGGCCAGGGCCACGGCGCTGTTGCCCAGTTCCGTCACCGCGTCCACCTTGTCGCGGTCGAACCATTCGCGCACGCGGGTGGAGCCCACGTCGGCCTTGTTCTGGTGGTCGGCCGTGACCATCTGCACGGGGTAGCCCAGCACCTTGCCGCCGAACTCCTCGATGGCGATCTCGGTCGCCACGATGGAGCCCTTGCCCACGTTGTCCATGAACGGGCCGTTGATGTCGGTCAGCACGCCGATCTTGACGATGCCGTCCGAGATGCGCGCGCCCTTGTCCTGCGCGGGTGCTGTGAGCGCGGTGGCGAGCAGCGCGGCGCCGAGCGCCGCCTTCGTGGATGTGAAGGTCATGGTGGTTTGTCTCCTTGGAAAATTGATATCAGTTGCCGCATGAAACTGGCGCTACCCAGGCGAGGGCCGCCGTGCAAGGGCCGCCCCGCCGCACGGGCGGCGTCCCCCTTCCCGGCGAAGCCGAAAGAAGGGGGAAGCGGCGAAGCCGCTCAGGGGGATGTTCACAGCCGGACTGGGGGCTGTCCGTTGGACTCGGCCCAGAAATCGGTCATGCACGAGGTGTCCTGCCCGTCCTTGCCCGCGTGCCGCGCGAGCTGGAACAGGCTGCGCGCGAGGTTGCCCATGGGCAGCGACACGCCCGCGGACTGCGCGGCCTGGCAGGCCAGGGTCAGGTCCTTGAAGCCCAGCGCGATGTCGAAGCCCGGCGTGAGGTCGCCCTTGAGGACCTTCACGGGCCACTTCTCCTTGAGCTGCCCGTTCGACGCCGTGGTGCCCGTGAGCACGTCGAAGGTCTTGCGCGCGTCCAGCCCCAGCGCGCCGGCGAGCACCAGCGCCTCGGAGTTGAGCTGGCAGTAGCACAGCACCATGAGATTGTTGATGAGCTTCATGCGCGTGCCGCTGCCCGGCGCGCCGCAGTGCAGCACCGTGGTGCCCATCTTCAGCAGCAGCGGCTCCAGCGCGGCGCGGTCGGCATCGCGGGCGCCCAGCATGAACAGCGACTCGCCCCGGTCGGCGTGCGCGGCCAGGCGCCCCACGGGCGCGTCGGCGAAGCGCACGCCCTGCTTCTCGGCGGCGGCGGCCAGCGCGTCCACCGTGTCGGTGTCGATGGTGCTGAGCTCGACGAGGCAGCCGCCCTTGCGCAGCCCGGCCAGCACGCCGCCCTCGCCCAGGATCACCTCGCGCGACTGCTTGGGGCCGGGCAGCATGGTGAACACCACGTCCGCGCCGGCGGCCAGCGCCTGCACGCCGGCCGCGCGCGATGCGCCCAGGGCCACGAGCCTGTCCACGGGCGCGCTCTGGATGTCGTGCACCGCGAGCTGCACGCCGCTGCGCAGCAGGTGGGAGGCCAGGGCGAAGCCCATGCGGCCCAGGCCGATGAATCCGGCTTTCATGTATTTCCTTCGTTGGTGTGAATGCGTTGCAGCACGGGCAGCAGGTGCTGCAGGAACTCCTGCGGCGCCTCGCTCATCGGGAAGTGGCCCAGGCCCGGCATGATCTGGAGCTGCGCGCCGGGGATCAGGCGCGCGAGGTCTTGGCTGTCCTCCGGCGTGCACGAATAGTCGTACTCGCCCGTGAGCAGGTAGAGCGGGCAGCGCGCGGTGTCTATGCGCTGCACGCGCCCGCGCAGGTCGCCCTCGCCCGTGTAGAAGTGCAGGTCGCCCTTGAACACGCCGGGGCCGCCTTGCATGTAGTGCCACAGCGTCTCCCAGCGGTCGCGCTCGGGCGCGCCGGGGCCGACGAGGCCGGAGACGATGCCCGCGCAGACCTCGCCGCCGTGCACGTCGGGGCGGTGCAGCCAGTCCAGGTCGTAGTAGGGGTTGACGTGCGCGCCCGACTGCAGGCCGATCAGCGCCTTGAAGCGCTCGGGGCATTGCAGCGCCAGGTGCAGCACCACGCGCCCGCCGATGGAGCAGCCCATGGCGATGGGGCGCTCGACCTGCATCGCGTCCATGAAGGCCAGGATGGTCTGCACGTAGAGCGCGCTGGTCAGGCGGTATTCCTCCGTGTGCCAGCCCTCGGGCGGCGAGGACTTGCCGTGCCACGGCATGTCGAAGCAGATCACCTGGTGGCTGGCCGTCAGCTCGGGCGAGTTGAGCAGCGCGCGGTACTGGCGCGTGTCGCTGCCCGCCGTGTGCAGGCACAGCAGGGGCTGGCCGCTGCCGGCCGTCTCGTAGTAGACGCGGCACATGCGGCCCGCGATCTCGAAGTTCACGTAGCCGCCGGTCACGGCTTCTTTTTCAACGCGCATGGATGTGCCCTCCGAGCTGTTTCACCAGCGCCTTGAAATACAGCAGGTTGCGCATGAAGACCGTCATGTCGCCCTCGATGCGCAGCGCCTTGAAGCGCACCATGGCCATCAGGTCGTGGAAACGCGGCTGCGGCTCGGCGGCCCAGAAGCGCTCCCACGCGTCGTCGCCCGCGCTGAGCGCGAAGGTCCAGCACGGCATCACGTGCGGGCCGGGCGCGATGCGCTGCACGCGTCCGTCGCGCAGGGTGACGAGGTATTCGGCGTCGCCTTTCCTGAGCAGGAAGGTCACGTTGACCCAGTGGCCCTGGTGGGCCAGCCAGTCGTCGTTGGTGGTGTGCATGGCTGTATGTCTCCTGAAAGGAATCTCCCATAGCCCTCCCGCCGGGACAACCGACAATTTGGTGCGCAGGAATGAGCTTTGGTCATGGCTGCCGCGCCCAGAGCCGGTACGCCGGCCGCACGAGCACCAGCACCGCCACCAGCCGCGTCACCTGCAGCGCCGTGACCACGGGCACGCCCAGCTGCAGCACCTTGGCGGTGATGGACATCTCCGTCATGCCCCCGGGCGCCGTGCCCAGGATGGCGGTGGCCGGGTGCAGGCCCGTGGCCCAGGCCAGCAGCAGGCCGAACGCGGCGCAGGCCGCCAGCAGGCCCAGCGTGCCCAGCGCCACCTGCGCGAGCCAGCGCGGCGCGGTGTGCAGGAACAGCGGGCTGAAGCGCACGCCCAGGCTCACGCCGATGACGAGCTGCGCCGCGTTCGACAGCGGCGTGGGCACGCCCGAGGGCGCCGTGCCCGTGGCCGCCAGCCCTATGGCCACCAGCAGCGGGCCGAGGAACCACGGGTTGGGCAGGCGCCCGAGCTGCAGTGCCAGGCCCCCGGCGCCCGTGAACAGCGCCAGCCACGCGAGGCCCGCCGCCGCGAAGGGCGCGCTGGCCGGCGGGACGAGGTCCACCGCCTCCAGATTCCACCAGGCCTTGGCCAGCAGCATGCCGAAGGGCATGACCAGCACCACGATCAGCATGCGCAGGCTGTGCGATGCCGCCACGAGGTCGGTGCGCGCGCCCTCGCGCTCGGCCAGCAGCGTCATCTCCGACGCCGCGCCGATGGCGCCCGCGAAGTAGGCCGAGGGGCGCAGCGCCGCGTCGCTCACGCCGCGCAGCCGTCCCGCGCAGGAGCGGTACAGCCAGCGCCCGTAGGCCGCGCCCAGCGCCAGCGCCCAGACCACGGCCGCGAGCACGGCCCACCACAGGCCGACGAGCTGCGCCACGATGGCCGGCGTGAAGTACAGGCCCAGCGACGCGCCCATCATCCACTGCCCGAAGTTGCGCAGCCGCAGGCTGCTGCGCGTGGGCTGCCCGGCCATCGTGGCCAGCGCCGTGGCCAGCAGCGGCCCCAGCATCCACGGGATGGGCATGTGCAGGCGGCGGCAGCCCTCGGCCGCCGCCCAGGCCAGCAGCAGCGTGAGGAGCTTGGAGGCGGCGCTGCGCACCGTCAGAGATCCAGCAGGCTCTCGCGCGCGTCCAGCGCCCAGAGGTGGCCAAGCAGTGCGCGGGCGCGCGCTTCGCCCACCACCGGCGCGGCCAGTTCCATGAACTTGTCCGAGAGTTCCGCGTCGCTCAAGGGCTGCTCCGGGTCGCCCTTGCGCGTGGGCTGCAGGTATTCGCCCTGGCGGCCGTCCGCCGTGGCAAAGCGCACGCGCGCGGCGCGCTGGCCCGGAAAGCGCGCGTCCAGCGCGGGATCGACGGCCAGGCGGATGCGCGCCATGAGCGCGCGGATGTCGGCATCGGCGAGCCGTTCGGGCGTGAAGGCCGACAGGCGCACGCTGCCGTGGATCAGCGCCGTCGCCACGACGAAGGGGATGGAGAAGCGCGCCTCGGCGGCGGTGCGCGGGTCGGCGTTGCCCGCCACGGCGAGCGCGGGGCCGTAGGTGGCGACCTCCACGGCCTGCAGGTCCTGCCAGCGCACGCCGCCCATGCGCGCTTGCAGTTCCAGCGCGCCGTCGATGGGCGCGAAGGTGTGGCCGCAGCAGGCGTGGTTCTTGAACGTCATGTGCGTGATGTGGAAGTCCCGGCCCAGCGTGGCCGTGGCCGCGTGCCAGTCCGGCCCGTCGCTCATGGCGCGGCCCAGGCCCGCCTCGCCGTCGAGCACGTCGAGCGAGCCGGTCACGCCCTGCTCGGCGGCCAGCGCGGCCAGCACGCCGGCCTCGGCCGCGTGGCCCGCGTGCAGCGGCTTGGACATGGAGTCCATGCGGAACGCCTGCTGCAGGCCGGCCGCGAAGGTCGCGCCCGTGCACAGCGCGTGCGCGTGGCGCGCGGCGTCCAGCCCCAGCAGCGTGGCCGCGGCCGACGCCGCGCCGAAGGTGCCCGCAGTGCCCGTGTTGTGCCAGTGGCGGTAGTGCGCGCGCCCCAGCGCCGCGCCGATGCGCGTCGAGACCTCGTAGCCCGCCACCACGGCGCGGATCATCTGCAGCCCCGTGGCGCGCCGTGCCTGCGCCAGGGCCAGCGCGGCGGCGATGGTGGGCGCGCCGGGGTGGTAGATGGCCTCGCGGTAGATGTCGTCCACCTCTACCGTGTGCGCGGCCGTGCCGTTGATGAGTGCCGCCGCGCGCACCGTGGCCGCGCGGCCCAGGGCCAGGCGCGCGCCGCCGCGGTCCAGGTCGTCGGCCAGCGCGCGCTCCAGCAGCGTGGGCGGGGGCTCCACGGCGCCGGGCAGCAGCGCGGCGTACCAGTCGACGATGGCGCGCTTGGCGTGGTGGATGACTTCGGGCGCCAGCGGCGCGTCGTTCAGGGATGCGGCGAACGCGGCGAAGCGCTGCGCGGCGGTGGTGTCTTGGGTTGGCATGGTGTGGATGGTCGCGCGAGTGCGCGCCGCTGTGAACTTCGCAGATGTGGTGCTGGCATGAGTATTTGTTGGGGCAGGCGACGCAACGCGAAGTTCTCAAGCGCCGGAGGCCTGGGCACGATCCATGCCGACCGAACATTACCCAGGAACACGCATGGATTTCACACTCAGCGAAGAACACCAGGCATTCGCCGATTCGGTGGCGCGCTTTGCCCAGGACAAGCTCAAGGACGGCGCGCTGGCGCGCGCCCATTCGCCCCACTACCCCTGGGAGACGGCCGCGCTGCTGGCCGAGCAGGGGCTGCTGGGCATCGCCTTCCCCGAGGAGGACCACGGCCAGGGCGGCAGCCTGATGCACGCGGTGCTCGCCATCGAGCAGGTCGCCCTGGTCTGCCCGCGCAGCGCCGACATCGTGCAGGCGGGCAACTTCGGCCCCATACGCACCTTCGTCGAATACGCCACGCCGGAGCAGAAGCAGCGCTTCCTGCCCGACCTGCTCGCGGGCCGCAAGCTGATCTCGCTGGGCATGACGGAGCCCGACGCGGGCTCGGCCGTCACCGAGCTCAAGACCAGCGCGCGCCAGGAGGGCGACGGGTACGTCATCAACGGCAGCAAGATCTTCTCCACCCACAGCCCCGAGGCGGACCTGTTCCTCGTCTACGTGCGCTTCGGCCCCGGCGTGGGCGGCATCGGCTCGGTGCTCGTGGAGCGCGGCACGCCGGGCTTCCAGGTGGGCGAGCCCTCGTCGTTCATGAACGGCGAGCGCTGGTCGCAGCTGTATTTCGACGAATGCCGCATCCCGGCGGCCAACGTGCTGCTGGGGCCGGGCGGGTTCAAGAAGCAGATCTCGGGCTTCAACGTGGAGCGCCTGGGCAACTCCGCGCGCGCGCTGGCCCTCGGCCGCCATGCGTTCAACACGGCGCGAGAGCATGCGCTCACGCGCAAGCAGTTCGGGCGCGAACTGTGCGAGTTCCAGGGCATCCAGTGGAAGTTCGCCGAGATGGCGATGAAGCTGGAGCAGGCCCAGCTCATGCTCTACCGCGCCGCGCTCGAGGGCGAGCACGGCCTGCCCAGCGCGCAGAGCACGGCCATGGCCAAGCTGGCCTGCAACCTCGCGGGCTGGGAGGTCTCCAACGAGGCCCTGCAGGTCATGGGCGGCACGGGCTTCAGCCAGGAATGCCTGGTGGAGTACTGCGTGCGCCGCACGCGCGGCTGGATGATCGCGGGCGGCTCCATCGAGATCCTGAAGAACCGCATCGCCGAGGGCGTCTTCGGCCGCACCTTTTCGCAACGGCCCGCCAAGGGCTGACAAGAACACACGAGGAGACGAATATGAAACGCAGGATTCTTTCCCTGGCCGCGCTCGCGGCATGCGCATGGAGCATCGCCATGCCCGCCGCGGCCGATACCGCCTACCCCACCAAGCCCGTGCGCATCATCGTGGGCTATTCCGCGGGCGGCCCCACGGACGCGGTCGCGCGCCTGGTCGCCGCGCACCTGCAGGCCCGGCTGGGCCAGCCCTTCGTGGTGGACAACCGCGCGGGCGCGGGCTCCAACATCGCGTCCGAGGCCGTGGCGGCCGCCGCGGCCGATGGCTACACGCTGCTCGTGGCCGCCGCGCCGCTCACGATGAACAGCCACGTCTACAAGAACCTGAAGTTCGACGCCGTCAAGAGCTTCGCTCCCATCTCCAAGCTCTCGTCCGCGCCCGGCGTGCTGGCCGTGCGGACCGACTGGGGCGTGGGCAGCGCCAAGGAGCTCGTGGCCGCCGCGAAGAAGGAGCCCGGCAAGTTCACCTACGGCACCACGGGCCTGGGCGGCTCGCAGCACATGGCGACGGAGCTGTTCCAGCGCCTGGCGGGCGTCAAGCTCACGCACATCCCCTACAAGGGCGCGAGCAACGTGATGACCGACCTGATCGCGGGCCACGTGGACCTGGCCTTCATGACCGCCACCGGCGCCATGCCGCACCTGCAGGCGGGCAAGGTGAAGCCCCTGGCCGTCGCGGGGCCGCAGCGCCTCTCGGGCCTGCCGAACGTGCCCACGTTCGCCGAGGCGGGCTACCCCGCGATGATCTCCGACTCGTGGAACGGCCTGCTGGCACCCGCGGGCACGCCCGAGGCCATCGTGAAGAAGCTCCACGCCGCCGCCGTCGAGGCGCTGCAGATGCCCGAGATCCGCACCAAGCTCGAATCGCAGGGTGCCATCGTGATCGGCAACAGCCCCGAGGAATTCCGCGCCGACATCCAGCGCGAGGTTGCGCACTGGGCCGAGCAGTTCAAGGCCATCAAGATCGACATGCAATGAATCCAGACAACGACAACCGGCTCGCCCAGGCGCTGCTGCATCCGGCCAGCGTCGCGCTCTACGGCGCCTCCGACGACGTGGGCAAGATGGGCGGGCGGCCCGTGCAGTTCCTCAAGCGCACGGGCTTCGCGGGCCGCATCTATCCCATCAACCCGCGGCGCGGCGAGATCCAGGGCCTGAAGGCCTGGCCCAGCCTGCAGAGCCTGCCCGAGGTGCCCGACCAGGTCTTCGTGCTCACGCCCACCGACACCGTGGTCCCCGCCGTGCGCGAGTGCGCGGCTGCGGGCGTGAAGGTGGTCACCATCCTCGCGAGCGGCTTTTCCGAATCCGGCGCCGAGGGCGCGGCGCGCGAGGACGAGCTGCGCCGGATCGCCAGGGAGACGGGCATCCGCATCCTCGGCCCCAGCAGCCTGGGCGTGGTCAACCCGCGCACGGGGCTGGTGCTCACGGCCAACGCGGCGTTCGCGGAGCCGGACCTGCCGGCGGGCAAGGTGTTCGTCGCCTCGCACAGCGGCAGCATGATCGGCGCGCTGGTCTCGCGCGGCAAGGCGCGCGGCGTGGGCTTCGCGGGGCTGGTGTCGGTGGGCAGCGAGGTGGACCTGAACGTGGGCGAGATCTGCGCCGCCACGCTCGATGACCCGGCCATCGAGGGCTACCTGCTGTTCCTGGAGAGCCTGCGCCACGGCCCCGCGCTGCGCGCCTTCGCGCGCGCGGCGCATGCCAGGGGCAAGCCCGTGATCGCCTACAAGCTCGGCCGCTCGGCGGCGGCGGCCGAGATGGCCACCACGCACACGGGTGCCATCGCGGGCGAGGACGACATCGCCGACGCGTTCCTCAAGGACATGGGCGTCGCCCGCGTGGGCGTGCTCGAAGCGCTGCTCGAAACCTTTCCGCTCGCGCGGCGCATCCCTTTGGCAAGCGCCCCGAAGCGCGTCGGCGTGGTCACCACCACGGGCGGCGGCGCGGCCATGGCGGTGGAGCAGCTCGGCATCCGCGGCGTGGTCGTGGAGCCGCCATCAAACGACACCCTGAAGCGGCTGGAACAGGCCGGCCTGCCCTGCACGCCGGGCCGCGTGCTCGACATGACGCTCGCGGGCACGAAGTACGAGACCATGAAGGGCACGCTGGACGTCCTGCTCACCGCGCCCGAGTTCGACCTCGTGCTGGCCGTCGTGGGCTCGTCCGCGCGCTTCCAGCCGCAGCTGGCCGTCAAGCCCATCGTCGAATGCGCGGGCGGCCCCAAGCCGCTCGCCGCCATGCTGGTGCCCGACGCGCCCGAGGCGCTGGCCGCGCTCACCGCCGCGGGCGTGCCGTGCTTCCGCACGCCCGAGGCCTGCGGCGACGCCATCGCCGCCGTGCTCGCGCGCCGCCGGCCGGGGCCCGAGCCCGTGCTGCCCGCGCCCGGCCCCACACGCACCTTGAGCGAGGCCGAGGCCTACGGCGTGCTGGACCGACTCGGCGTGCCGCACGCGCCCGTGGCCCTGCACCGCTTCGGCGAGGCGCCCGCGCCGCTGCCCTTCGCCTACCCCGTGGTCGCCAAGGCCTGCTCGGCCGAGATCCCGCACAAGACAGAGGTCGGCGGCGTGCTGCTGAACATCGGCAGCGACGAGGAACTGGCGGCGGCCCTGGCGACGCTGCGCCGCAACCTCGACGAGCGCGCCCCGAAGGCCGCGTGCGACGAGGTGCTGGTGCAGCCCATGCAGAAGGGCTTGTCCGAGGTGCTCGTGGGCTACCGCGTCGATCCCGACGCCGGCCCCATCGTCATGCTCGCCGCGGGCGGCATCTGGGCCGAGGTCGCCAAGGATCGCAGCATCCGCCTCGCCCCGGTGACGGTGGAGACGGCGCGCGAGATGGTCGCCGAGGTCAATGCCCTGAAGCCCCTGACGGGCCTGCGCGGCAAGGCGCGCGGCGACCTGGAGGCGCTGGCGCGCGCGGTGAGCGCGCTCTCGCAGCTGGCGCTCAAGCCGGAACTGGGCATCGCCGAGGCCGAGGCCAACCCGCTGCTCGTCCTGCCCGAGGGGCAGGGCGTGGTGGCGGTGGATGCGCTGGTGTTCCAGCGCCCACCAGCCTGATTCACGCCGCGCGTTCAAAAAAATCAAACCCGCGGGAGCCTGCCTTTCGGGGCGCGGCAGTACCATCGCCGGCATGGAAGCAGCCCTTCGCCAGATCATCGACCGCGTGCGCGACAGCGCAGACCGCCGTGCCCCGCTGCGCATCCGCGGCGGCGGCACCAAGGACTTCCATGGCTCCGGCGCGCCGGACCATGCGGGCGAGCCGCTGGACATGCGGCCGCTCGCGGGCATCGTGAGCTACGAGCCCAGCGAGCTCGTGGTCACCGCGCTGGCCGGCACGCCGCTGGCCGAGCTGGAGGCGCTGCTCGCGCAGCATGGCCAGTGCCTGCCGTTCGAGCCGCCGCGCTTCGCGCCGGGCGGCACCGTGGGCGGCATGGTGGCGGCGGGCCTGTCGGGCCCGGCGCGCGCCAGCGTGGGCGCGGTGCGCGACTACGTGCTGGGCGTGGAGATCGTCAACGGCAAAGGCGAGCTGCTGCGCTTCGGCGGCCAGGTCATGAAGAACGTGGCGGGCTACGACGTCTCGCGCCTCATGGCGGGCGCGTGGGGGCAGCTGGGCATCATCACCGAGGTCAGCCTCAAGGTGCTGCCCGTGCCGCCGGCCGAGGCCACGCTGCGCTTCGACTGCGGCCAGGCCGAGGCGCTCGCGCTATTGCACGCCTGGGGCGGCCAGCCGCTGCCGCTCAACGCCAGCTGCTGGGTGGAGGATGGCGGCGCGGGCCGGCTCTATGTGCGCCTGCGCGGCGCGCGCGCGGCGGTCGATGCGGCCTGCAGCAGCATGGGCGGCGAGCTGCAGGACGCGCCCACGGTTGCGGGCGACTGGCAGGCCTGCCGCGACCAGTGCCTGCCCTGGTTCGCGGCGCGCGCGCCGGGCCATGCGCTGTGGCGCCTGTCGGTGCCGCAGACGGCACCCGCGCTGGCGCTGCCCGCGGGCGTGGCGCCGCCGCTCATCGAGTGGCACGGCGGCCTGCGCTGGGTGCAGGCGCCGCCGGAGGCGGGCGATGCGCTGCGCGCGCTGGCCGGGCAGGCGGGTGGTAACGCTTCGCTTTTCGCAGCTGCTGACGCTGATGGGACGGGCGCTGGGACCGGTTTTGGTGAAAACTCCGCGGCACTCGCCGCGATCCACCTGCGGCTCAAGCAGGCGTTCGACCCGGCCGGCATCCTCAACCCCGGCCGGCTCCTGTAGCCATGCGCCTGCTGCGCCATCTGACGGGGCGGTACCGCACCCCGGTCGCCAACCGCACGCTGGGCCTGCTGCTGGCCTTCAATGCGGGCGGCATCAATGCCGGGGGCTTCCTGGTGGTGGGCATGTACACCTCGCACATGACGGGCATCATCTCCACCGTGGGCGACAACCTGGTGCTGGGCAACATGGCGCTGGTGCTGGGTGCGCTGGGCACGCTGTGGGCCTTCATGTCGGGGGCGGGCAGCACCGCCATCATGGTCAACTGGGCGCGCCACCAGCACCTGCGCAGCACCTTCGCGCTGCCGCTGCTGCTGGAGGCCGTGCTCATGCTGCTGTTCGGCCTGATGGGCGCCATCACGCTCACCTGGCGCACGCCCTTCGCGGTGCCGCTCACGGTGCTGCTGCTGGCCTACCTCATGGGCCTGCAGAACGCCGTCATCACCAAGATGTCGTCGGCGGAGATCCGCACCACGCACATGACCGGCATTTGCACCGACATCGGCATCGAGATGGGCAAGGCCCTGTACTGGAACCGCAGCGGCAGGCCCGCGCGCGAGCAGGTGCGCGCCAACCACAGGCGGCTGCGCCTGTTCGGCAGCCTGCTGTCCATGTTCATGGCCGGCGGCGTGGTGGGCGCGGCCGGCTTCAAGTACGTGGGCTTCATCTGGGTGGTGCCGCTGGCCGCCGTGCTGCTGGTGCTGTCGCTGCCGCCGCTGGTGGCCGACTTCGACCGCCTGGCGCTGGCGTGGCGCAGGCGCTCTGCCCGCGACCAGTGAACCCCCGCGCCACCACGAAGAAGGCATCGACATGCAGACCCAACTCGCTCCCGAATACCAGGGCACGCCCGAAGGCCAGGAGGCCGAGGCCATCCTGCGCAAATGCGTGCACTGCGGCTTTTGCACCGCCACCTGCCCCACCTACCAGCTGCTGGGCGACGAGCTGGACGGCCCGCGCGGGCGCATCTACCTCATCAAGCAGGTGCTCGAGGGCCAGGCGCCCACGCGCAAGACCCAGCTGCACCTGGACCGCTGCCTGACCTGCCGCAACTGCGAGAGCACCTGCCCCAGCGGCGTGCAGTACGGCCACCTGGTGGACATAGGCCGGCGCATCGTCGATGAAAAGGTGCCGCGCCCGCGCGGCGAGGCGCTGGCGCGCTGGGCGCTCAAGGAGGGCCTGCCCTCGCCGCTGTTCGCGCCCGCCATGAAGGCCGGCCAGGCCGTGCGCGGCCTGCTGCCCGGGCGCCTGCGCGCCAAGGTGCCGCCGCGCCAGCAGGCCGGCAGCTGGCCCGCGCGCAGCCATGCGCGCAAGGTGCTGCTGCTCGAAGGCTGCGTGCAGCCGGCCATGGCGCCCAACATCAACGCCGCCACGGCGCGCGTGCTCGACGCCGCGGGCATACAGACGGTGGTGGCGCGCGAGGCCGGCTGCTGCGGCGCCGTCAAGTTCCACCTGAACGACCAGGAGGGCGGCCTGGCCCAGATGCGCGCCAACATCGACGCCTGGTGGCCCCACGTGGAGCGCGGCGAGGTCGAATGCATCGTCATGAACGCCTCGGGCTGCGGCGTCACCGTGAAGGAATACGGCCACATGCTGCGCCTGGACCCGCAGTACGCCGAGAAGGCGGCGCGCGTGAGCGCCTTGACGCGCGACCTGTCGGAGCTGCTGCCCGGCCTGGTGCCGCTGCTCAAGGACCGCGTGCGGCCCGCCGGCCGGGCCTTCGCCTACCACCCGCCGTGCACCCTGCAGCACGGCCAGAAGCTGCGCGGCGGCGTGGAGCGGCACATGGCGGCGCTGGGCTTCGAGCTGCGCGCGGCGCGCACCGAGTCGCACCTGTGCTGCGGCGCGGCCGGCACCTATTCCGTGCTCAACCCGGAGCTCTCCTACCAGCTGCGCGACCGCAAGCTGGGCGTGCTGGGCGCGGCCTTCGCGGACGAGCCGCCCGCGGCCATCCTGTCGGCCAACATGGGCTGCATCACGCACCTGCAAAGCGGCACGCAGATTCCGGTGAGGCACTGGGTGGAGCTGCTCGACGAGGCATTGCTGGCATGATGGCGGGTTTTGACCGCCGCGCCGGACGGGCCCCGCAGGGCCATGCCGCGCGCCCTTGAGCCATGAACGATTCCGTGAACGCACTCCAGCCGTCCTCCGCCGAAGCCGCGCCACCCGACCAGCCCGTCGCGCGCCCCGCTGCCGTGGAGGCCGCGGGCAATGACGCCGCGCCGCGCGAGCGCCGCCGCGGCGGGCGCCGCCGTTCCGGTGCCCGCCGCGAGCAGAACGCGCCGGCCGGTGCGGCGAACCCGGCGGGCCAGGCCGGCACGGCGCCCGCGCCGCGCCGCACGCACCCGCTGCTGGAGCAGCTGGCCGGCTGGTACCCGCACCTGTTCGGCGCGCAGTTCCTGCCGCTCAAGCGCGGCATCTTCCACGACCTGGTGGCCGCGCATGGCTCGGGCCTGGACAAGGACGCGCTCAAGCTCGCGCTGTCCATCCACACGCGCTCCACGCGCTACCTGAACGCCGTGGCCCAGGGCATGAAGCGCCACGACCTGCAGGGCCAGCCCGTGGAGGACATGGCGCCCGAGCATGTGCACCACGCGCTGCTGGAGGTGTTCCGCCGCCGCAAGCCGCGTGACGGCGAGGACTTGCAGGCCAGGCTGCGCAGCCGCATCGCCCAGGCCTTCGAGGCCTCGGGCCTCACGCGCGAGGCCTACGACGCGCTGGTGCGCGGCCGCGACGAAAAGGCCAACGCCCTGCTCGACGAGGCCTTTGCCGAAGTCGCCGAGCGCGACGCCAAGGCCGAGGCCCTGCTGCGCGCCTTCGAGGCCAGCGGCGCCGCGCCCGAGCAGTTCGCCGACATGTACGGCATGGACCGGCGCGTGGTCGCGCAGTCCCTGGCGCGGGCGCGCCGGCTGCGGGCGCCCGCCGCGCAGGCCGCCGCGCCGGGCGAGGCGCCGTAGCCCCACAGCCCTGCGCCATGGCCCGGCCCGCTGCCCCCCGCCGCGTGCTGCCGGTCATCGTGTTCTCGCAGTTCGCGGCCACGTCCCCGTGGTTCGCGGCCAATGCGGTGATGCCCGACCTGCAGCAGGCCTGGGGGCTGCCGGCCGGCGCCGTCGGAACGCTGACGGCCGCCGTGCAGCTGGGCTTCGTGGCGGGCACGCTGGTCTTCGCGCTGCTGATGCTCGCGGACCGCTTCCGCCCGACGCGCGTCTTCCTGGCCTGCGCGGCGCTGGGCGCGGCCGCGAATGGCCTCGTCGCCACGCTCCACGGGGGGCAGTGGACGCTGCTGCTGGCGCTGCGCTTCGCCGTGGGCTTCCTGCTCGCGGGCATCTACCCGGTGGGCATGCGCATCGCCGCCGGCTGGTACCGCGAGGGGCTGGGCGCGGCGATGGGGGTGCTGATCGGCGCGCTCGTGCTGGGCACGGCGCTGCCGCACGGGCTGCGTGCCGCCGGGGGGCTGGCGCTGCCCTGGCAGGGCGTGGTGCTGTGCGTGTCGGCGCTCACGCTGCTCGGCGGCCTGGCGACCGCGGCCCTGGTGCCCGATGCGCCGCGGCCCGCGCGCGGGCCCCGGCTCACGCCGCGCGGCCTGGCGGTGATCTGGACCGACACGCGCGTGCGCGCCTCGGTGTTCGGCTATTTCGGCCACATGTGGGAGCTGTATGCGTTCTACGTGCTCGTGCCGCTGATCCTGTCCAGGCATCTGGCGGGCGCGGGCCTGAGCCTGGCGGCCTTCGCGGTCATCGCCGCGGGCTTCGCGGGCTGCGCCGCGGGCGGCCTGGCGGCGCGGCGCCTGGGCAGCGCGCGGGTGGCCGCAGCGCAGCTGGCGATCAGCGGCCTGTGCGGGCTGGCCAGCCCGCTGTTGCTGGATGCGCCGCTGCCATGGTTCATGGCGTGGCTGGTGCTGTGGGGCGTGACGGTGGTGGGGGATTCGCCGCAGCTCTCCACCCTCACGGCGCACAACGCTCCGCCCGAGATGGTGGGCAGCGTGCTCACCTTCGCCAACGGCATCGGCTTCGCGATCACGGTGCTGAGCATCGAGCTGTTCGTGCGCGCCGCGCAGGTGCTGCCGCTGGCGCGGCTGCTGCCCTGGCTGGCCCTGGGCCCGCTGCTGGGCCTGTGGATGCTGCGCCCCCTGCTGCCGCGCAGGCCATGAGCGTCACCTGCGGGCGCGGGGCCGCCAGGCCGACCAGGCGGCGGCCAGCAGGATCAGCGCGCCGCCGGCCAGCGTGCCGGCCGTGAGCCGGGATGCGCCCAGCAGCACCGACGAGCCGCTGGCGAACACCACCTCCGACAGCATGACCACCGCCGTCGTGCCCGCCGCCAGGCGCGCCGCGCCGAACTGCAGGGCCCAGTTGCCCGCCATCAGCAGCAGCGCCAGCAGCGCGGCCACCGTGATCCAGGTGGCGTCGGGCGGCGGAAACGCGGTCACCAGGCCCACGGACCGCCCCAGGCCGGCCGCCAGCAGCGCCAGCAGCATGCAGCCGCCGAACATGGCGAACATGCGCGCCTGCCCCGGCACGGCGTGCAGGCGGCGCACCGTGACGTTGGTGAGCGCGAACATGAAGCCGCCCAGCAGCGCCAGCATGTCGGCCAGCGTCAGCGCGGAGAACAGGCGCCGCACGCCGCCCTCGGCGGGCCACAGCACCAGCAGCACGCCGCAGAAGGCCAGCAGCAGCCGCGCCAGCGCCTGCGGCGTGGGCCGCTCGCCCAGGATGCGCCAGGCCAGCAGTACCGCCCAGGCCGGCATCAGGTAGAACAGCAGGATCACGCGCACCACGTCGCCGATGGTGATGGCCCAGTTGAAGGCCACGTTGTTCAGCCCCGAGCTCAGCGCCAGCAGCCACAGGCCCGGGTGCGCGCGCAGCCGGGCCAGCACGTCGGGGCGCAGCGCCAGCATCGCCGCGAGGATGGCGCAGTACATCAGCGCCGTGGCCCACAGCGGGTGCAGGCCCGCGCCCTGCATCTGCCGGAACGGCCACCAGGACAGGCCCCAGACGAAGGCGTTGAACAGCAGGGCCAGTGCGGGAAGCGGTGAATGCATGCAAAAAGTGCCTGCAGCGCTCTCCAGTCGAGCGCAGGCAGCTATCGAAACGATATCAATGGTGGTCCCGGCGCGCCATCTTGCGCAGCTGCACCATTTCCTTGGGGTAGCGGCGCACGTTGTGGACATGCCAGCGCAGGATGGCCAGCATCACCAGCGCCACCAGCAGGCCGAACGCGGCGATGGCGCCATAGGCCGACAGCCCCAGCTTGGTGAACAGGCTGTAGAGCACGCCCATGCCCAGGATGGCCGCCTGCTCGTTGAAGTTCTGCACCGCGATGGAGCGGCCCGCGCCCATGAGGTTGTGGCCGCGGTGCTGCAGCAGCGCGTTCATGGGCACGACCAGGAAGCCGCCCAGCCCCCCCAGCACGATCAGGAAGGGCACGGCCAGCCAGATGCTGTGGATGGCGTTCATCAGGATCACCAGCAGGCCCATGGCGATGCCCAGCGGAATCACGCGCGCGGCGTGCTCCAGGCGCATGCGCATGGACGCCAGCACCGCGCCGGCCGCCGTGCCTATGGCCACCACGCCCACCAGCGCCGACGCCTGCGTGGTGCTGTAGCCCAGTGCGGCGGCGCTCCAGGCCAGTACGATGTAGCGCAGGTTGCCCGAGACGCCCCAGAACAGCGTGGTGGTGGACAGCGAGATCTGCCCCAGCCGGTCGCGCCACAGGCGCCGGTTGCAGGTCCAGAAGTCGGGCAGCAGCGCAACCGGGTTGCGCGGCATGGGGCGCATCTCCACGCCCGTGAGCGGGATGCGCAGGTTGAACCAGGCCGCCAGCATGTACACCGGCACCAGGGACAGGATGGCGGCCTCGGCCGGCAGGTCTATGCCCAGGTCCACGCCCGGCATGTCGAAGCCGAGCAGCAGGCCCGAGATGTGCGGCGCCACCAGCTGGCCGCCCAGCAGCACGCCCAGGATGATGGAGGCGATCGTCAGCCCCTCTATCCAGCCATTGGCCTTGACCAGCTGCGAGGCCGGCAGCAGCTCGGTCAGGATGCCGTACTTGGCCGGCGAATAGGCGGCGGCGCCCAGCCCCACCACGGCGTAGGCCAGCAGCGGATGCGAGCCGAACAGCATCATCAGGCAGCCCACTACCTTGATGGCATTGCTGATGAACATCACCCGCCCCTTGGGCATGGCGTCGGCGAACGCGCCCACGAAGGGCGCCAGCACCACGTAGAACAGCGCGAACATGGGCACCAGGGCGGCGCGCTGCCATTCGGGAGCGCCGCTGCTGCGCAGCAGCTCCACCGCGGTCACGAACAATGCGTTGTCGGCCAGCGAGCTGAAAAACTGCGCCGACATGATGGTGTAGAAACCGCGCTTCATCGGATGGCTGGTGGCTCCACCAGCGCAGCCGATGGATTGTGAGAATTCGAAACACTCCGTGGAGCGACGGGCGGTTATATCACGCAGGCCCGGCGGCCCGGTGCCAGAATGGCCCCCCACCGCTCCGTAGAAACACCCCCATGCCGCGCCCCATCCTCGCCACGATCCACCCCGCCGCCGTGCAGCACAACCTCGAGCGTGCGCGCCGCGCCGCGCCCGACGCGCGCGTGTGGGCCGTGGTCAAGGCCAACGCCTACGGCCACGGCATCGAGCGCGTGTTCGAGGGCCTGCGTTCGGCCGACGGCATCGCGCTGCTGGACCTGGCCGAGGCCGAGCGCGTGCGCGCCCTGGGCTGGCGCGGCCCCATCCTGCTGCTGGAGGGCGTGTTCGAGCCGCGCGACCTGGAACTGTGCTCGCGCCTGTCGCTGTGGCATGCCGTGCACTGCGACGCGCAGATCGACTGGCTGGCCGCCCACAAGACCCAGGCGCCGCACCGCGTGTTCCTCAAGATGAACTCCGGCATGAACCGCCTGGGCTTCACGCCCGCACGCTACCGCAGCGCCTGGGCGCGGCTGAACGCGCTGCCGCAGGTGGACGAGATCTCGTTCATGACGCATTTCTCCGACGCCGACGGCGCGCGCGGCATCGCCCACCAGGTGCAGGCCTTCCACCAGGCCACGCAGGACCTGCCGGGCGAGCGCTGCATCGCCAACAGCGCCGCCATATTGCGCCACGGCGGTCAGGCCCAGGTGCGCCTGGACTGGGTGCGCGCCGGCATCGTGCTGTATGGCAGCGCGCCCGACCATCCCGAACGCACGGCCGCCGGCTGGGGCCTGGAGCCGGCCATGACGCTGGCTTCGCGCCTCATCGCCGTGCAGCAGCTGCAGGCGGGCGACACCGTGGGCTACGGCTCGCGCTTCACGGCCGACGGGCCGCTCGCCATCGGCGTCGTGGCCTGCGGCTATGCCGACGGCTACCCGCGCCACTGCGACACCGGCACCCCGGTGCTGGTCAACGGCGTGCGCACGCGCACCGTGGGCCGCGTGAGCATGGACATGATCACCGTGGACCTCACGCCCGTGCCGGACGCGGGCCTGGGCGCCGAGGTCACGCTCTGGGGCCGCGCGGGCAACGGCGCCGTGCTGCCCATCGACGAGGTGGCGCAGGCCGCGGGCACCGTGGGCTACGAGCTCATGTGCGCGCTCGCGCCGCGCGTGCCCGTCTCGGTGGGCTGAGCTTGCGCGCCGCCGAGCGGCGGGCAAAACCATTTTGCAAAAATTGTCTTTGGATTTGTCTTGCATCAAGAGGGCAGACCGGGTTTCCCCGAAGAATGGACTCACAGCGTATCGACACAGTTCGCGACCAAGAAAGAAGTGGAGTCCCCCATGAAGCAGAAGTCCCCCTCCGTCCGCCATGCCGCACGCTTCGTGCTGGGTGCGGTGTCCATGGCCGCCCTGCTGATGGCCGTCCCCGCGCGTGCGCAGGAACCCGTGCAGCCCATCGCCAGCCCCAAGGTGACCAGCCCCGCCAAGGTCGAGCTGGGCAAGAAGCTGTGGTTCGACCCGCGCCTGTCGCGCTCGGGCTTCATCTCGTGCAACTCGTGCCACAACCTGAGCATGGGCGGCTCGGACAACCTCAAGACCTCCATCGGCGACAAGTGGCAGAAGGGCCCGATCAACTCGCCCACCGTGCTCAACTCCAGCCTGAACCTCGCCCAGTTCTGGGACGGCCGCGCCAAGGACCTGAAGGAGCAGGCCGGCGGCCCCATCGCCAACCCGGGCGAGATGGCGTTCACGCACGGCCTGGCCGTGGACATGCTGCGCTCCATCCCGCAGTACGTGGCCGAGTTCAAGAAGGTCTTCGGCCATGACAAGCTGAGCATCGAGGAAGTGACGGCGGCCATCGCCGCCTTCGAGGAAACGCTGGTCACCCCCAACGCGCGCTTCGACAAGTGGCTCAAGGGCGACAAGAAGGCCATCAACGCGCAGGAACTGCGCGGCTACCAGCTCTTCAAGGGTTCCGGCTGCGTGGCCTGCCACAACGGCCCCAACCTGGGCGGCAACTCGTTCCAGAAGATGGGCCTGGTCGAGCCCTACAAGACGGACAACCCGGCCGAGGGCCGCTCCGCCGTCACCGGCAACGACGCCGAGCGCTTCAACTTCAAGGTGCCGACGCTGCGCAACGTGGAGCTGACCTACCCCTACTTCCACGACGGCGCCGCCGACACCCTGGCCCAGGCCGTGGACACCATGGGCCGCCTGCAGCTGGGCAAGAAGTTCACCGAACAGGAGAACGCCGACATCGTTGCCTTCCTGAAGACGCTGACCGGCGACCAGCCCAAGATCGCCATGCCCATCCTGCCGCCGTCGAGCGACAAGACCAAGCGGCCCCAGCCGTTCGAGTGACGCGCTGCAACCCATGAAAGCCGGCCCGCTTGCGGGCCTTTCACAGGCCGGATCCTTGCAAGGGGTTCCGGCCTTTTTTCAAGCCAGGGCCTGCTGCACGGCGGGGCGCTGCGCCATGCGCTGGCTGTGCGCCTGCACCTTCGGGAACTCCGCGATGTCCACGCCGTCGCTCCTGAGCCAGCCGGCCACGGTGAACAGGTAGCCGTCGGCCACGCTATAGCGCTCGCCCAGCACCCAGGGACCCTGGTCCGCGTTGGCCAGGTAGTGGCGCTCTATCACCGCGAAGCAGTCGCGCATGTTGGCAGGCACCTTGCGCTGCATGGCGGCCTGGGCCTCGGGCTCGTCGGCCCAGCGGCTGGCGCGCGGGCGGTGGGCGTGGGCCACGTGCACGGTGGACGCCAGGAAGCTGAGCAGCTCCTGCATGCGGGCAAAGGCGAACGGGTCGTCCAGCGGCGCCAGCCGTGCCTGGGGGAAGCGCTGTGCCACGTAGGCCAGCAGCGCCGGTGTCTCCGTGAGCACGCCGTGCTCGGTGACCAGCGCCGGTACCCGCCCCTTGGGGTTGATGGCCAGGTAGGCGCTGCTGCGCTGCTCGCTCGCCGCGAAGTCCAGGCGCACCGCCTCGTGCGGGGCGCCGGCCTCGTGCAGCGCGATGCGCACGGCCAGGGCGCAGGTGCCGGGGGCGTAGTACAGGGTCAATGCAGCCATGGTGGTGCTCCTTCGATGAGAGCTGCTTGCGCAGCCTGGTTAACGGTTCAAGCCTGATTCGATTGCAAACGCCCATTTCCGGCGCGGCGCGCCGGGCGCGCGGGTGAGCGCATGTCCCGGGCCGATTGTCATCGTTATAGTGCCCACCCCATGGCCAAGGACAAAACCCTCTACACCTGCAGCGAATGCGCCGCCACCAGTCCGCGCTGGCTGGGCAAATGCCCGGGCTGCGGCGCCTGGAACACGCTCATCGAGACCGTGCCCGACGCCGGCCCCGGCAAGAACCGCCTGAGCGGCGCGGGCCAGTACGCCGGCCTGGCGCAGGCGCAGGCGGTGATGCCGCTGGCCGCCATCGAGGCCACCGAGGTGGCGCGCACGCCCAGCGGCATCGAGGAGCTCGACCGCGTGCTCGGCGGCGGCGTGGTGGAGGGCGGCGTGGTGCTCATCGGCGGCGACCCGGGCATCGGCAAATCGACCCTGCTGCTGCAGGCCATGGATGCGCTGCACCGCGTGGGCCTGCCCACGCTGTACGTGACGGGCGAGGAAAGCGGCGCGCAGGTGGCGCTGCGCTCGCGCCGCCTGGGGCTGGAGGGCAGCCAGGTGAACGTGCTGGCCGAGATCCAGCTCGAAAAAATCCTCGCCACCATCGAGGCCACGCAGCCGGCGGTGGCGGTGATCGACTCCATCCAGACCATTTATTCCGACCAGCTCACCAGCGCCCCGGGCTCGGTGGCCCAGGTGCGCGAGTGCGCGGCGCACCTCACGCGCATGGCCAAGGCCACGGGCATCGCCGTGATCCTGGTCGGCCACGTGACCAAGGAGGGCGCGCTGGCTGGTCCGCGCGTGCTGGAGCACATGGTCGATACCGTGCTGTACTTCGAGGGCGACACGCACTCGAGCTTTCGCCTGGTGCGCGCCATCAAGAACCGCTTCGGCGCGGTGAACGAGATCGGCGTGTTCGCCATGACCGAGCGGGGCCTCAAGGGCGTGGCCAACCCCAGCGCCATCTTCCTCTCGCAGCACAGCGAGCCCGTACCCGGCTCGTGCGTGCTGGTCACGCTGGAGGGCACGCGCCCGCTGCTGGTGGAGATCCAGGCGCTGGTCGATGGCGGCGGCCCGAGCCCGCGGCGCCTCTCGGTGGGCCTGGAGCGCGACCGCCTGGCCATGCTGCTGGCGGTGCTGCACCGCCACGCGGGCGTGGCCTGCGCGGACCAGGACGTGTTCGTCAACGCCGTGGGCGGCGTGCGCATCAGCGAGCCCGCGGCCGACCTGGCGGTGATGCTGTCCATCACCAGCAGCCTGCGCGGGCGCGCGCTGCCCAAGGGCTTCATCGCCTTCGGCGAGGTGGGCCTAGCCGGCGAGGTGCGCCCCGCGCCGCGCGGCCAGGAGCGCCTGAAGGAGGCCGCCAAGCTGGGCTTCACCGTCGCCGTGGTGCCCAAGGCGAACGCGCCCAAAAAGCCCATCCCCGGCCTGGAGATCCACGCCGTGGAGCGCGTGGACGAGGCCATGGCGGCGGTGCGCGGCCTGGGCTGAAACTCAGTCCTGGGCCTCGAAGCCCGAGGCCTTGACGATGGGGCTCCAGGCGGCGCGCTCCTTGAGCATGCGCTCGCGGGCCTCGGCGCCGGGCTTGCCCACGACCTCCAGGCCGAGGTCTTCGAGCCTGGCGGCCGTGGCCGGGTTGCGGGATGCCTGGATGAAGGCCTCCTGCAGGCGCGCCTTGACCGGCTCGGGTGTGGCGCCGCTCACGTAGGCGCCGTACCAGCTGGTGGCGTACTCGAACTGCCTGTAGCCCTGCTCGAACGCGGTGGGCACCTCGGGAAGGGCCTTGATGCGGCGCGTGCCGCTGACCCCCAGGAAATGCAGCTTGTTGCCCCGGTACAGCGGCATCATGCTCGCGACGGCATCCCAGCCCATGGAGACGTTGCCCGACACGACATCCACCAGCATGGGCGTGGCGCCGCGGTACGGCGTGGGCGTGACGCTCAGGCCCAGCTCCTTGCTCAGTGCGAAGGCGCCCAGGTGGCCGGCGCTGCCTATGGACGCCAGCCCCAGGCTGCCCTGGGCAGGGTGCTGCTTGAGCCACTGCACGTACTGGTCCATCGTCTTGTAGGGCGCGTTCACGGCGGTGGCGATGACGGTGGGCACGTCGGTCAGCAGGGCCACCGGCACCAGGTCCTTGTCGGGGTCGTAGCTGAGCTTCTTGTAGGTCAGGGGGAAGATGGTGAACATCGGCGAGGGGCCGATGAAGACGGTCTTGCCGTCGGCCGGCGCCTTCTTCACGTAGTCGAGGGCCAGGCGCGAGGATGCGCCCGGCTTGTTCTCGACCAGCACGTTGCCCAGGCCGTCCTGGCGCAGCTGCTCCGCGTAGATGCGCGCGAGCGAATCGGCCGCGCCGCCGGGCGCGAAGCCCACCACGATGCGCGTGAAGTCGCCCTCCTGGGCCTGCGCGGCCGGGCCGCATGCGAGGGCCAGGGCGGCCAGCGCGCCGGCGAGCACCGCGTGGCGGCGCGAGGATGTCGTCATAGGGGGTATCTCCATTCCTTGGGTTTATGGCATGTCAGGCCAGGCCTGCAGCAGGTTGAAAGAGGTCTCCAGGCAGGCTGCCGCCTGCAGCATCTGCGCATCGCAGAACATGGGCGCGACGATCTGCAGGCCCACCGGCAGCCGCTCGGAATCGAAGCCGCACGGGATGCTGACGGCGGGATGGCCCGTCATGTTGAACGGCATGGTCCAGGGGTACCAGTTCGCGCGGATGTCGCCCATCCCGGCGCCGTCGATCTCCATGCGGTCGAAGATGTCGGTGCCCAGCGGCAGCGCCGTGCGCGCGAGCGTCGGCATGACCAGGAAGTCCGCGCCGTCCAGCCAGCCCTGCACGGTGTGAAAAAGTCGGGAGCGCGCGAACATCGCGTTCTGGTAGTCGAGCGCGCTGTAGTCCTGCGCGCTCTCGATCTGGCGCCGGAACGTGGCGCTCAGGGCGTCGCCATGCTGCTGCACCAGCGGCGCGAAGCGGGCGCGCCAGACCGTGTGGTTCACCGTGCGCCAGAGGGGCTCGATGTCCAGCTGCGCCTCGAACGGCTCCACGCTTCCCCCCAGCGACTCGATGTGGCGCAGTGCCTGCCGGAACGCCTGCTCCACCTGCGCCGACACGCGGCGCCCGTGCGGCGCGACGTTGCAGCGGAAGCGCTTGCCGCGCAGGTCGCGCGCCGCCCGCACGGCCTGCACGTGATCGACGGCCGCGCGCCCCTGGGACCAGGGGTCGCACGGGTGGGGGCCGGCCATCGCGTCGAGCATCAGCGCCGTGTCCAGCACGGTGCGCGTGGTCGGCGTGACGTAGGTCTGGTTGCCGAAGAGATCCAGCGCCTGGCTGTGCGGCACCACGCCGATGGTCTGCTTGATGCCCACCACGCCGTTGCAGGCGGCGGGGATGCGCGTGGAGCCGCCGCCATCGGTGGCGACGGCCAGCGGCGCCATGCCGGCGGCGACGGCCACCGCCGCGCCCCCGCTGCTGCCGCCGCAGGTGTGGCGGGGGCTCCATGCGTTGGGCGTGGCGCCGAACAGCGGCGCGTCGGTGAAGCCCTTGGAGCCGAACTCGGGCGTCGTGGTCTTGCCGATCAGGATCGCGCCGGTGCGGCGCAGCCGGGCCACGCAGACGGCGTCCTCGGCGGGGACGTTGCCGCGCAGGGGGAGCGCCCCGAAGGTCGTGGCGACGCCCCGGGTGTTGACGATGTCCTTCACGGAGAACGGCACGCCGTGCAGCGCGCCCAGGGCGTCGCCGCGCATGACGGCGTCCTCGGCGGCCCGGGCCTGCGCCAGCGCCTGGTCCGCGCACACGGTGATGAAGCAGTTCCGCCGGGGCTGCTGCGCCGCCACGTGCGCGAGGATGGCGATGGTGGCCTCCACGGGGGAGATGCGCCTGCAGCGTATGGCGCGGGCCAGTTCGGCCGCGGGCCATTTCCACAATTCGGGGGGCATGGCCGAAGGCGGGGGGAGGTCGTTGTTCACTCTGTGTTGCCGCCGCGGCGGGTGCATCGTCTCCAGGGTCCGGGGATTATCGGCCGCGGGCGGACCGCGCCGCAATGCCGGTAACTACGCACGACCCGCAGCCGCGCCCCTGCGCGCGCATAGGACAATGCGCCCATGAATTTGCGCAAGATCCTCGTCCCGCTGGGCATCGTCGCCCTCGTCATCGCCGGCTATCGCACCTACGGCCTGCAGGGCATCCTCACCGTGAGCGGGGGGCTGGTCATGTGGGGGCTGCTGCATTACACGCGCCTCATGAACGTGATGCAGAAGGCACGGAACAACCCGATCGGCTACGTGGGCAGCGCCGTGATGCTCAACGCGAGGCTCAAGCCCGGCGTGAACCTGATGCACGTGGTCGCCATGACGCGCGCGCTGGGCGAGCAGCTGTCGGCCGAGGGCCAGGAGCCCGAGGTGTACCGTTGGACGGACGGCACGCAGTCGCACGTGACCTGCGAATTCGTCAATGGCCGGCTGGTGCGCTGGAACCTGGTGCGGCCGGCGCCGGGCGAGGACCCCGCCGGCGAATCGTAAAATAGCCGGCTTTGCGACCCACGCAGTTTCTGTAAAGGATCACCATGAGCCCCGTTGTTCCCTCCATGGCCGACCGTGACGGCAAGATCTGGATGGATGGCCAGATGGTGGACTGGCGCGATGCCAAGATCCACGTGCTGACCCACTCGCTGCACTACGGCTGCGGCGCCTTCGAAGGCGTGCGCGCCTACAAGACGGAGCAGGGCACGGCCATCTTCCGCCTGCAGGAGCACACCGACCGCCTGTTCAACAGCGCCAAGATCCTGCGCATGAAGCTTCCTTTCACCAAGGAAGAGGTGAACGAGGCGCAGCGGGCCGTGGTGCGGGCCAACAAGCTGGAATCGTGCTACCTGCGCCCGCTGACCTGGATCGGCTCCGAAAAGCTGGGCGTCTCGCCCAAGGGCAACAAGATCCACATGATCGTCGCGGCCTGGGCTTGGGGCGCCTACCTGGGCGAGGAGGGCATGGCGCGCGGCATCCGCGTCAAGACCAGCAGCTTCACGCGCCACCACGTCAACATCACGATGACGCAGGCCAAGGCGTCGAGCAACTACACCAACTCCATCCTGGCCAACATGGAGGCCACCGACGACGGCTACGACGAGGCCCTGCTGCTCGACAGCGCCGGCTTCGTCTCCGAGGGCTCGGGCGAGAACGTGTTCATCATCAAGGATGGCGTGGTCTACACGCCCGACCTGTCGGCCGGCGCCCTCAACGGCATCACGCGCAACACCGTGCTGCACATCTGCAAGGACCTGGGGCTGGAACTGGTGCAAAAGCGCATCACGCGCGACGAGGTGTACATTGCCGACGAGGCCTTCTTCAGCGGCACGGCCGCCGAGATCACGCCGATCCGCGAGCTCGACCGCGTGCAGATCGGCGGCGGCAGCCGCGGCCCGCTCACGGAGAAGATCCAGACGGCTTTCTTCGACATCGTCAATGGCCGCAATCCCAAATACGCCCACTGGCTCACCAAGGTCTGATCACGCCATGCCTCAAGCAATCGTCGAACTGCTCGCCAAGGACCTGGACGGCAATGGGGGCGTGCACTGCCCCAACCCCAAGGCGGACATGAAGCTGTGGAACGGCCATCCCAGGGTATTCCTCGAGATCGCCCACCAGGGACAGGCGCAGTGCCCGTATTGCGGCACGCTGTACCGCCTCAAGGCGGGTGAGATTGTTCACGCGGGTCATTGACACACGACCTCGCCCCGCAGCCGCGCAGGTTGCGGGACTTGAGCGATCGGCCCCGGGGTCGGCGTATTGACCACATGACCACCCTCGAATCCTTCCTGGGCGCGCCGCCCTGGCCTCGCCAGCTCGCCACCGCGGCGCTGTTCCTGCTTCCCGCGCTGGCCCTGACGGTGCAGTCCGGCTATTCCTACGGTGCGGCGCTGCTGCTGATCGGGGCGCTGTGCTCGCTGCGCCGCTGGCCTTTCGCCGCACAGGACCGGTGGACCTGGGGCTTTGCGGTCGCCATGGGCGGCATGGGCGTTTTCTGGTGGCTCCTGGCCAATCCGCAGGAAAGCCTGGGGGGAACGTGGGACCGTCCTTCCAAGTTCGCCCTCGGCATCGCATGCCTGCTCTTCGTGAGCCCTACCGCGCCCAGGCCACGGGCGCAGTTCTGGGGGCTGCTGGCGGGCTGCCTGGGCGCGGGCGCCGTGGCGTTGTGGCAGGTGCATGTGGAGGGTGCCCCGCGTGCTTCGGGGTTCCCGAGCGGGAAGACCAATGCCATCCAGTGGGGCAACCTGGCGCTGCTGCTGGGCACCATGCTGGCCGTGCAGGCGATCACGCTGCGCGAGCACCTGGGCCGCGCCGCCCTGGCGCTGGCGGGCCTGGCGGCGCTGATGGCACTCAACGCCTCGGTGCTGTCGCTGTCGCGCGGCGGCTGGCTGGCGCTGCTGCTGGCCAGTCCCGTGGGCCTGTACCTGCTGTGGCGCTTCGACCGGCGCGCGCTGTGGCGCATGCTGGGCGGCGCGGCCGTCGTGCTGGCCGTGCTGGGCGCGGCCAACCATGCGGTGCTGGCCGAGCGCTGGAACGTCATGGAAAAAGAGATGCTAGTCTATGACGCCGAGCGTGAGGCGGGCAACTCGGTGGGCCAGCGCCTGGAGCACTGGCGCTTTGCCTGGGAGGTGGGACTGGAGAAGCCCATCTTCGGCTGGGGCATGCGCGGCTACCTGGAGGAGAAGGAAAAGCGCGTGGCCGCGGGGCAGTACGAACCGTCCATCGTGGAGTACATCTACACCCATAACGAGCCGCTGGACATGTTCGTCAAGGCGGGCATCGTCGGCGTGGCCTGGCTGCTTCTGTTCTACGCAGTGCCGCTGTGCATGTTCTGGCCCACCCGCGCGCGCGTGGCGGCCTATGCGCGCCAGGGCGCCGAGGTGCGCGCGCAGATGCTGGCGCTGCGCTTGGGCGGCGTGTGCATTCCGCTGCTGTACGCGGGCTTCGGCATGACGCAGGTTTTCTTCGCCCACAACAGCGGCATCATGTTCTACCTGTTCATGACCATGCTCACCTGGGCGGCGGTGCTCGGCATGGACGCGCAATACGCGGGTGGCGCGGGCGCATCGTCGTCCTCTTTGCCGCGCCGTGGTCCATCCTCCCGCCAGTCCCGTGCCTGAGATCGCCCGCCGGCCCCGCGTGCTGCACTTCGTGACCGGCGGGTTTTCCGGGGCCACGCAGGTGGCGGTGGACCTGGTGCGCGCCCACGCGCTGTCGGGCCGCTGCGAGGCGCTGCTGGTGCTGCGCCGCAAGCGGCATACCCGCGGCGAGCGCGTGCAGGCCCTGCGCGACGAGGGCCTGGCCGTGGAGACCGTGGCCGGCTGGGCGCATGCGGCCACCGTCTGGCAGCTGGCCGCCGTCTGCCGGCGCTGGCGGCCCGACGTGCTCGTGGCCCACGGCTTCAGCGAGCACCTGTGGGGCCGCTACGCGGGGCTGGTTGCCGGCGTGCCGCGGCTGGTGCAGGTGGAGCACAACTCCCGCGAGCGCTACACCGCCTGGCGGCTGCGCCAGGCGCTGTGGCTGGCCGGGCGCACCGAGGCCATCGTCGGCGTCTCCGAGGGCGTGCGCCAGAGCCTGCTGGCGCGCGGCTTTCCGCCCGGCAAGACCGTCGCCATTCCCAACGGCATCCCGCTCGCGCCCTACGATTGCGCGGACGGGCATGACTGGGCCGGCCGCGTGCCCGGCATCGTCATGGCCGCACGCTTCGCGCGCCAGAAGGACCACGCCACGCTGCTGCGCGCCGTGGCGCTGCTGCGCCAGCAGGGGCTCACGCCGCCCGTGAAGCTGGCCGGCGGCGGCAAGGCGGGCGCGCGGCGCGCGGCGCGCAGGCTGTGCACCGAGCTGGGGCTGGACGGGCAGGTGGAATTCCTGGGCCATTGCAAGGACATGCCTGGGTTGCTCATGGGGCACCGCATTTGCGTGCTGTCCACGCACTACGAGGGCATGCCGCTGTCGCTGATCGAGGGCATGGCCGCGGGCTGCGCCGTGGTGGGCAGCCGCGTGGTGGGTGTGCAGGAGGTCATCGAAGACGGCCGCAACGGCCTGCTGGCCGGGCACGCCGACCCCCGGTCCCTGGCCGATGCCCTGGAGCGCCTGCTGACGCGCGATGACGAAGCCCGGCGCATGGCACGGGCCGCGCGGGACGACGCGCTGCGGCTCTACGGTCTGCAGACCATGACCGCGCGGTACGAGGACCTGCTGCTGCGTGGACTGGAGCACCCCCGATGAAGGATGCGGACGCTCCCTGGCTCAGCATCCTCGTGCCCGTCTACGACGTGCAGGACTACCTGGCCGAGTGCATCGGGTCGGTGATGGAGCAGCTGGCGCAGCTGCCTGACGGCGGCGCGGGCGTGGAGGTGCTGGTGCTCGACGACGCGTCCACCGACGGCTCGCGCGCCCTCATGGACGCGCTGGCCGCGCGCTGGCCCGGCCGCCTGGCCCTGATGCACCACGCGCGCAACCAGGGGCTGAGCGCGGCGCGCAACACCATGATCGGCGCGGCCCGCGGCGAGTACCTGTGGTTCCTCGACTCCGACGACAAGCTGCTGCCCGGCGCGCTGGCGGGCCTGCAGGCCGCCGTGCGGCGCCACGCGCCCGACGCGGTGCTGTGCGACTTCGCGGTCTGGCGCGAGCGCCCGCGCCTCAAGCACCGGCTGCGCGGCGAGGCGCACCGCGCCACCTTCGCCGGGCCCGCAGGCGGGCCGTTCCACGACCGGGCGGCGCTGCTGGCCGGGCTGTTCATGACGGGCCAGCTGCACGCCTGGTCCAAGATCACGCGGCGCGCGCTGTGGGGCGCGGACCTGCGCTTTCCGCCGGGCCGCTACTTCGAAGACATGGCCACCATGCCCCTGGCCCTGCTGCGCGCGCGCAGCCATTGCTACCTGCCCGAACCCTGGGTGGCCTACCGCCAGCGCGGCAGCAGCATCCTGGCCACCATGACGCTGCCCAAGGCGCTGGATCAGTCGCAGGCGCTGGGCGCGTTTGCCCAGGCCCTGCGGGCGGCCGAGGCCGCGGGCGAGATGCCCGCCCATGCGGATCTGCATTTCGCGCTGGCCCACCAATGCGCGCGCAGCCTCACGGGCGCGGCGCGCTTCCTGGAGCGGGCAGCGCTGCCCGTGGCCGAGCGCGAGGCCGCGGCGTGGCGGCTGCGCGACGACTTCGCTGCGGCATCGCCCCTGGCCGCGGAGGCGCTGCTGCGCGCCTATGCGCGGCGCGGCTGGTGGCTGCGCGCCCACCGGCTGCGGCGCGCCTGGAGCACCGTGTCCGCATGACGTCCGCCACGCCGTCCCTCCGCTGGAAGCACCGGGGCGAGCTGTGGCTGGCCCGCTGGCTGCGGCGCTGGTTCCGCCTGCGCCCGTTGTGGCTGGAGGGCGCACCCGCGCCCGAATTCACGCTGTATTCGACGGGCGCGGCCCGGGCACCCGCAGCGGCCATTCCCCGCATCATCTGGAGCTACTGGCAGGGCGGCACGCCGCCGCTGCTGGTGCGGCGCTGCTTCGACAACTGGCGGCGCCTGCACCCGCACTTCGAAATCCGCATCCTCGACGAGCGCGGCGCGCTGCAGTACCTGCCCGCCATTCCCCGCGCGCTGGACGGCGCATCGGCGGCCAAGCGGGCCGACTGGATACGCCTGGAGCTGCTGCGGCGCCACGGCGGCATCTGGCTCGATGCCAGCACCATCCTCACCCGTCCGCTGGACTGGGTGCTGGCCGAGCAAGCGCGCACCGGCGCCGATTTCGTGGGCTACTACCTGCAGCAGTACACCAGCGCCCCGGACCGCCCGGTGGTGGAGAACTGGTTCATGGCCGCGCCGCCGGCCAGCCCCTTCATCGAGGACCTGCAGCGCGAGTTCACCGGCGAGGTCATCGTCCGCAGCGGCGAGGAATACATCGCCCACCTGCGTGCCCAGGGCCTGTACGAACGGGCGCTGCAGCGCATCGACATGCCGGCCTACCTGAGCATGCACCTGGCGCTGCAGGTCGTGCTGCTGCGCGGCGGCGCCTACCGGCTGTGCCTGGCCCGGGCCGAGGCGGGGCCGTACCTCTACCACGTGCTGGGCCGCTGGCGCCGCACCGGGCTCAAGCTGCGGCTGCTGTTCGCGCGCGTGTGCGGGCCGCTGCCGCCCCTGATCAAGCTGCGCTCGCCCGACCGCCGCCGCCTCGACGACTACCTGGCGCGCGGCCTGTACCTGCCCGAGAGCGTGGCGGGGCGGTGGCTCATGGGTGACGAGGTGGCTCGCTGATTGCTATTTATTGAATAGCTCCTGGCGCTTTGTGGATAAGCGCTGGAGGCCAAAAACACGCAAAACATTCAAGCCTGCAGCCGCTGCAGCGCGGCCCGCCATTCCTGCGCCAGCAGCGCCACCAGCTCGCCCGCCGGCAGCGCGCGCGCCGCGCCCACGCCCTGGCCGGCCCACAGCGCGATGTGTCCGGCGTCCCCGGCTTGCGCGGCGGCGCGGCGGATGGGGCCCATGAGGGCGTTCTGCACGGGGTAGGCGGGGATGTCCGCCTCTTGCGGCTGCAGCGACCGCATCGCCTGGTTGAGGATGCCGCGCGCCGGGCGGCCCGAGAAGATGCGCGTCAGGCGCGTGTCCGTGGCCTGGGCGGCGGCCATTGCGGCGCGCTGCGCGGGGACTATTGATGACTCGGGGCAGGCGAGGAAGGCCGTGCCCATCTGCACCGCCTGCGCGCCCAGCGCCTGCGCGGCGGCGATGCCGCGCCCGTCCATGATGCCGCCGGCGGCGATCACGGGAATCTTCAGCGTGTCCACGCAGGTCGGCACCAGGGGCAGGGTGCCGATCAGGCTGCCTTCCCAGTCGCCCTGGAAGGTGCCGCGGTGGCCGCCGGCCTCCATGCCGCTGGCGACCACCGCATCCGCGCCCACTTCCTGCCAGGCCAGGGCCTCGGCCGGGGTGGTGGCCGTGCCGATGACGAAGCTGCCGGCTTCGCTCTGGATGCGGCGCACCTGGGCCGCGCTCAGGATGCCGAAGGTGAAGCTGGCCACGGCGGGCCGGGCTGCGATGAGCGCATCGAACTGCGCGGCGAAGTCTTCGCACCAGCGCGCCGGCGCCTCGGGCGGGAGGCCGAACCTGGCGTACAGCGGCGCCAGCCTGTCCATGGCGGCGGCCACTTCGGCAGCGTCGGGCCGGGGTGTTTCCAGCACGAACAGGTTCATCCCGAAGGGCTTGCCGGTGGCGGCGCGCACGGCGGCCGCCGCCTGGGCCATGGCCTCGGGCGAGCGCATGCCGCAGCCCAGCATGCCCAGGCCGCCGGCCTGCGACACGGCGGCCGCCAGCTGCGGCGTGTCGGAGCCCGTCATGGGGCCCTGGATGATGGGCAGGGAGATGTCCAGGCGTTGCAGCAGTGTGGTGGTCATGGTGTGTCTCGGTCGGAAAAAAGGGCGCCGCGCAGCGCGGCGAGGGCCGGCGTGGCGTAGCCGGGGCGGTGCAGGAGCATGGTGTCGCAGCTGCCCAGCGGCACCCAGTGCAGCGGGGGCGGCGTGCGCAGCAGCTGGAGCACCGATTGCGGCACCACGCCCGCGCAGCGGCCGGCGGCCACGCAGGCCAGGATGGCGGGGTAGGACGCGAGCTCCAGCACCTCGGCCGGGGCGCCGCCCTGGCGCATCCAGTCCTCGCCGATGCGGCGGTAGGTGCAGCCCTGGGCGAAGGCGGCGAGCAGGCGCACGCGCAGGTCGGCCGGCGTGGCGACGGGCGGGTGGCTGGCGGGCAGGGCGAGCAGCAGCGATTCGGTGAACACGGGCGTGCGCTCGATGGGCGCGTCCGCCTCCAGCCCGGGCGGCGGCCACGCGACCAGCGCGCAGTCGATCTGGTGGGCCAGCACCTGGTCCGCCAGCTGGCGCGAGGGCGCGGTGCGCAGCTCCAGCGACAGCGCGGGCCACTGCGCGTGCAGCCGCGCCAGCGGGCCGGGCAGGCGCGCGGCGGCCGTGCTCTCCATCGCGCCTATGCGCAGGCGGCCCGTGGGCTCGCCCGGGTGCAGGGCCTGGCGCGCCTCCTCGGCCAGGGCCAGCAGGCGGTCGGCATAGGCCAGCAGTGTCTCGCCCTCGGGCGTGAGGCGCATGCGCCTGCCCTCGCGCAGGAAAAGCGGCACGCCGAGGTCCTCCTCCAGCTGCTGCACGCGCGTGGTGGCGTTCGACTGGGCGCGGCCCAGCCGCTCGGCCGCGCGCGTCACGCTGCCTTCCGCCGCGACGGTGCGAAAGATGTCGAGCGCCACCAGGTCCATTTTCAATCCGTTTATGAGATGATTAAAAGAAAATTCATCTTAAAACAGGATTCGTATGCGCGCTACCCCCTCCTGGTCCGAGCAGCCCCGCGCCGTGACCTGGGCCGGCATGCTGGCGCTGGCCGTCGCCATGGGCGTGGGGCGCTTCGCCTTCACGCCGCTGCTGCCCATGATGCTGCACGACGGCGTGCTCACCCTGGCCGAGGGCAGCTGGCTGGCCACGGCCAACTACGTCGGCTACCTGGCGGGCGCGCTGGCCTGCATGGCGCTGCCCTGGGTGGCGCCCGCCGTGTACGAGCGCTGGCACCCGGCGCGGCTGGCGCGCGCGGGGCTGGTGGCCACGGTACTGCTGACGGTGGCCATGGCGCTGCCGCTGCCCGGCGCCTGGCCGCTGCTGCGCTTCGCTGCCGGCGTGGCCAGCGCCTTCGTGCTGCTCAACGTGGCGGCCTGGTGCATGGTGCGCCTCACGGCGCTGGGCCGCCCGTCCATGGGCGGGCTGGTCTTCTGCGGGCCGGGCGTGGGTATCGCGCTCACGGGCCTGGCGGCCAGCGCCATGGTGGCCGCGCAGTGGCGCGCGTCGACGGGCTGGGTGGTGTGCGGGCTGCTGTCGGTGCTGCTGTGCGCGGTGGTCTGGCCCGTGGTGCGGGGCCGCGCGGCCCAGGCCCGGGCGGGCGCGCCGCACCCGCACGCGCCGGCGCGCGCGCCGGGCGGGGGCACGGTGCTGGCGCGCGGCGTGCACGCGCTGGCCTACGGGCTGGCGGGGCTGGGCTATATCGTCACCGCCACCTTCCTGCCGGTGATCGCGCGGGCCGCGCTGCCGGCCGGCTCGCTCTGGCCCGACCTGTTCTGGCCCATGTTCGGCGTGGGCGTCACCGTGGGGGCCGCCCTGAGCACGCGCGCGAACGCGGCGTGGGACCGGCGCTGGCTGCTGTGCGCGACCTATGGCATGCAGGCCCTGGGCATCGCGCTGGGCCTGTGGTGGCCCACGCCGGCGGGGTTCGCGCTCAGCAGCTGCCTGGTGGGCCTGCCGTTCACCGCCATCACCTTCTATGGCCTGCAGGAGGCGCGGCGCCTGTGGCCGCAGTCTGCCGACAGCTTTGCCAGCCTGATCACGGCGGTCTACGGCCTGGGGCAGATCATGGGTCCGCCCATGGTGGCCTGGCTGCTCGCGCGCGGCGGCCAGGCGCAGGGCTTTGCCCAGGGGCTGGCGCTGGCCGCGGGGGCGCTGGTGGTGGGGGCGGCCATGTATGCCGCATCGGCCTGGCGCTGGCCCTTGGTGCGCTGAGGCTCAGGGCTGCCTGCCGACCAGCCGGGAGGTCCAGTCCTCTGCGCTGGCGTTCTCCAGCCGGCAGCTGAACAGCTTGTGCCACGAGGGCGGCAGCGGCAGGGCCAGGATCTGGCGCAGCGTCGCGGGCGTGCAGTCGCGCTCGGCAATGGCGCGCAGCAGGCGCGTGATGGGCCACTCGGGGTAGGGCCTCGCCAGCAGCCACACCTGGTCGCCCGCCTGCACCTGGCCGCCCTGCAGCACGCGCAGGTACCAGCCGGTGCGCAGGCTGCTTTGCACGCGCAGCGCCATGTCGGGCACGCCGAAGCGGTCGTTCAGCTTCCAGCAGGGCTGGCGGCCCTGGCTGACCTCGAAGCGCGCGCTGCCGATCTGCCACTGGTCCGCGATGCAGACCTGGGATTCCTGCAGGTCGTCCAGGCTGAAGTTCTCGCCGAACGCGCCGGGCTGCTCCAGCAGGGCTTGCGCCGCGGCGTTGCCCGCAAGCTCTTGCCGCCAGGGCGCGTACTGGGCCCAGGCGTAGCAGTGCACGGCCTTGTCGGGGCCGCCGTGCACGCGCGGGTCGCCCTGCTCGTCGCCATCCAGGCCCAGCGGGCCAGCGCCGACCGGGCCGCCGCGCGCCTGCTTGGCGATGGCGCTGCGGCTGCCGGGGCGGGTGTAGGGCAGGGCGCGGCCGGTGAGCACGGCGCGCAGCCGGCCCAGGGGCTGTGGGGGCGTGGCGTTCATGGCGGGGGCATGTCGGGGCGCGGGCAGCCGTTGTCGTCGCAGCCGGCGGCGGCCTGGGCCGGCGTGGCGGCGGCAGGCACGGGCTCGGCCAGCAGCTGGCCCAGCAGCGTGCCCAGGCGCAGGTCGTCCAGGTGCCCGAAGTGGTGCAGGCGCACGCGGCCCTGCGGGTCCAGCACCACCAGGCTGGGCGTGCCCTGCAGCGCCAGGCTGTGCATGGTGCGTGGAATGGTGCGCTGCGGGTCGGGCTGGTCCAGGCCGATGGGAAAGCGCAGGCGGTATTCGTGCATGAAGGCCTGCAGCGCCGCCGCGCCGCCCTGCACGCCGTGGTGCTCGAACACCGTGTGCAGGCCGATCACGGCGAGCCGGTCCTGCGGGAACGTTTCGTGCACGCGCCGCGCCTGCGGTATGCCGTGCTCCACGCAGCCCGGGCACAGCATCTGGAACGCGTGCAGCACGACGACGCGCCCGCGCAGCGCCTCCAGCGTGAGCGGCTGCGGCGTGTTGAACCATTGCGCCACCTGCAGCGGCGGCGCGGGCGGGAAATAGGGCGTGGCGGTGGACATGGGCGGGCCTTCCAGGAGGAAGGACCATCCTAGCCCGCCGGGAAAGCCCACGGAGAGCCTGCCGGCTCCGCCGGACCGCTCACTACTGGCCCGGGTGGCGCTTTCTCAGGAGGTATTTCTGAAAGCCATCCATCACCACCTCGCCCTTCTGGTTCTTCACTTCGGTGCCGAGGGTGAGCACGCCCGTGGTGTTGCCGGGCTTGAGCTCCGACACGGTGAGCGTGCAGTACAGGGTATCGCCCACGAACACCGGGTTCAGGAAGCGGCTGCCTTGCTCCAGGAAGCCCTTGAGCGACTCCTCCACCATGTGCGGGAACAGCCCCGCCCCCGCGGCGGTCTGGATCACCACCTGGTAGCCATGGGCCAGCATGTGGGGCATGCCATGGGCGCGGCAGTATTCCACGTCGTAGTGCACGGGGTGGTTGTCGCCGCTGGCCAGCTGGAAGGCGGCGAACAGCGCGTCCGTCATGGTGCGCGAGGGCAGCAGGAATTGCTCGCCCAGCTCGAAATCCTCGAAATAGCGCTGCGGGCACATCTGGTGCTTGATCATGGCTCGTCCCATCCAGGTCAGTTCGCCGTCATTTTCGCGGCCCTGGCCACCTGGCCCCACTTGGCCAGCTCGCCGTCGAGGAAGGCGGCCAGCGCCTGCGGCTGGGGGTTCTTCTCCAGTACCAGGCCCATGTCGTAGGCCTGCTTTTGCAGGCCGGGGTCCTGCAGCGCTTCCTTCAGGCTGGCGTTGAGCTTTGCAACCACCGGCGCCGGGGTCTGTGCCGGGGCGAACACCGCGTTCCAGGTGTAGGCCTCGTACCTGGGCACCGCCTCTGCCACGGCCGGCGTGTCGGGCGTCTGGGGCAGGCGCTGCCCCATCGTCGTGGCGATCAGGCGCACCGTGCCCGCCTTCACCTGGGCCAGGCCGGTGGGGGCGCTGTCCATCATGAAGGCCAGGTGCCCGCCGATCACGTCCTGCATGGCAGGCGCGCTGCCGCGGTAGGGTACGTGCTCGGTCTTGGAGCCGGTCATGTAGTTCAGCAGTTCGGCGCCCAGGTGGGGCGCGCTGCCGACGCCTGCCGATCCGTAGTTCACCTTGCCCGGGTGTTCCTTGATGTAGCCGATGAAGTCCTGGAGGTTCTGCGCCGGGAAATTCTTGTTCACCACGATCACCAGCGGCGCCTTTGCCGCCATGCCCACGGGGGCAAAGTCCTCCACGGTCCTGTACGGCATCTTGTCGTGGATGCTGGGGTTCACGGCGTGCGCCACCGTGGTCAGCAGGATGGTGTAGCCGTCGGGCTGGGCCTTGGCCACGACGTCGGTGCCCACCAGCGTGCCGGCGCCCGTGCGGTTCTCCACGACCAGCGCCTGCCCCAGCTTCCTGCCCCATGCGTCCGCCAGGGCGCGGGCGAAGGTGTCGGTCGGGCCTCCGGCCGCGTAGGGCACAATCAATTTCACGGGGCGTGCGGGGTAGCTCTGCGCATGCGCTGCGGCCGACGCCAGGGCCAATGCGCCAACGATGGCGGTGCAGATCGATCGACGTGTCACCATGGGGTCATGTCTCCTGTCTTGTTCGAGAAAACCAAAAAGAGGGGTGTCCGAAAACTATAGGAAGCAGGCCGCCGCGCTTCCAGTCGAATGTTTCTTGGCGCTTTTAGAAACCTTCTAAACACAAGCATCCACGCGCCCTGGGGAATGATTTCCATGCGATACGAGCTGACCGACCTCAAGGTGTTCCTTGCCATTGCCGCCGCGAGAAGCCTCAGCGGCGGCGCGGCCGACATGCACCTCACCGCCCCTTCCGCGAGCTACCGGCTCAAGAATCTGGAGCAGGCCCTGGGCACCACCCTGTTCGAGCGCACGTCCAAGGGCATGCAGCTCACGCCGGCGGGCCTGACCGTCAGGCGCTATGCGGAGGCGATCCTCGGCAACGTCGAGCGCCTGGGGGCCGAGATGCAGCGCCACACCGATGGCGTCGTCGGCCATATCCGCGTGTTCGCCAACAGCAGCACCTTGAATGGCCTGGCGCCGGCGCTCAGCCGCTTTCTGGCGGCCTATCCCAACGTCAACGTGGAGCTGGAGGAGCATCTGAGCGCCACCGTCGTCAAGGCGGTGCAGGACGACGCAGCCGACATCGGCCTGGCCGCGGGCGACATCGACTTCGGCGGCCTCACGGCCCTTCCCTATGCGCGCGACGAGCTCGTCTTCGTCACGCCGCCCGGCCACCCGCTGGCCGAATACCCCATCGTCCCGCTGGACATGGCGCTCGCCCACGACCTGGTGGGCATAGGCAAGAAGTCCAGCAACTTCGTCTTCCTCGAAGCCATGGCGCACAAGCTCGGCGTCGCCCCGCGCGTGCGCGTCCATGCGCCCTCGTTCGCCGACGTGCTCGCCTGCGTCAAGGAGGGCGTGGGCATCTCGCTCGTGCCCCATTCCATCGCCGCCGCGTTCATCCAGAGCGGCCAGGTGCAGAAGGTGCGCGTGGACGAGCCCTGGGCGCAGCGGCAGCAATGCATCGTGCTCAAGTCGCCGCACAGCCTGCTGCCGCACGAGCAGGCCTTCGTCCGCTACGTCGTCGAGACCAACGCCGGCGCCCTGGCCGATGCGGCCGCGCCGGCGATTCGAGGATCTTGAACGCCGCTTCCAAAATCTCGACTGGCTGCGCCGCGGGCGCGTTCCTAGAATTTTTGCAGGCCCATGCATCCCGGCGATGCATGGACATTTTTTTGGCCACCGGCACCCACACGCCTGCAAGATCCATGACCACATCCGCCGCCTCCACCCCCCCCGTCCGCCCGCTGCAGGGCATCACTGTGCTGGCGCTGGAACATGCCGTGGCCGCGCCCTTTGCCAGCCGCCAGCTGGCCGACCTGGGCGCCCGCGTCATCAAGATTGAGCGCCCCGGCGCCGGCGACTTCGCCCGCGGCTACGACAGCACGGTGATGGGGCAGTCCTCCTTCTTCGTCTGGTGCAACCGCGGCAAGGAGAGCCTGGCGCTGGACCTGAAGCAGCCCGGGAGCATGCCGGTGCTGCACAGGCTGCTGGAGCGCTGCGACGTGTTCATCCAGAACCTCGCCCCCGGCGCCGCCGCCCGCATGGGGCTGGACTACGACAGCCTGCGCGGGAAGTACCCGCGCCTCATCGTCTGCGCCGTTTCGGGCTACGGCGAAGGCGGCCCCTACAGCGACAAGAAGGCCTACGACCTGCTCGTCCAGGCGGCCTCCGGCCTCATCTCCGTCACCGGCACGCCGGACGCGCCGGCGCGCACGGGCATCTCCATCGCCGACATCTCCGCGGGCATGTATGCCTATTCCGGAATCCTGTCGGCACTGCTGCAGCGCGGCCACACAGGGCAGGGCATGCGGGTGGAGGTGAGCATGCTCGAAGCGCTCACCGAATGGATGTCCTACCCCCTGAACTTCAGCCACTACGGCGGCAGCGCGCCGGTGCGCAGCGGCCTCACCCACCCCACGATCGCGCCCTATGGGCAATACCGCGCGGGCGACGGCAAGAGCGTCATCTTCGGCCTGCAGAACGACCGCGAATGGGCGGACTTCTGCCGCGCCGTCCTCCAGCGTCCCGGCATGGCGGACGACCCGCGCTTCGCCAGCAACCTGCTGCGCGTACGCAACCGCGCCGAGCTCGACGCCATCCTGGAGGAATGCTTCGCCCCCCTCACGCGCGAACAGCTGCTGCGGCGCCTGGACGAGGGCGGCATCGCCAACGCGCCGCTGGCCGAGCCCGACGAGGTCTGGGCCCACCCGCAGTTCCAGGCGCGCCGGCGCTGGCGCGAGGTCGCGACCCCCCGGGGCGCCATCCAGGCCCTGCTGCCCCCCGCCACCCTTTCCGGCACCGAGGCCGCCATGGGCCCCGTGCCCGCGCTGGGCGAGCACACGGATGCCATCCTGAAAGAGCTCGGCTTTTAAGTCAGCGCGCGGCCGGCAGGCGCAGCACGAAGCACGCGCCGGCCGCGCCGTCGGGCCGGTCCTCGCAATGCACGCTGCCGCCGTGGCGCTGGGCGATGGAGCGCACCAGGGCCAGGCCCAGGCCCACGCCGCCCGAGCGTTCGCTGGCGCCGGGCAGGCGGTAGAAGGGCTCGAAGATGCGCTCGCGCTGCGCGGGCGGCACGCCGGGGCCGTGGTCGCACACGCGCAGCACGGCGGACGGGCCCTCGCGCGCGACCGCGAGCGTGATGGCGCCCTGGCTGTAGCGGCGCGCGTTCTCCAGCAGGTTGCGCACGGCGCGGCGCAGCAGCTTGGACACGGCGGGCACCTCGACGGGGGTGCCGTCGCCCAGCTGCAGCTCGGCATCGACGCGCACGCCTTCCTCCACGGCCAGGCCCACCAGGTCCACGGGCTCGACGGTGCCCACGTCGGCGGCGCCGGCGTCCAGCCGGCTGGCCAGCAGGATCTCGTCCACGAGCTGGTCGAGCTCGGCGATGTTGCGCTCGATCTCGGCGCGGAACGCGGGCGAGGGGGCGCCGCCCCGCATCAGCTCCAGCCCCATGCGGATGCGCGTGAGCGGCGAACGCAGCTCGTGCGAGGCGTTGGCCAGCAGCGACTTGTGCGACTGCACCAGCGTCTCGATGCGCGCCGCCGCGGCGTTGAACTGGCGCGCCAGGTCGGCCACCTCGTCGTGGCCCTGCTCGGCCACGCGCACCGACAGGTCGCCCTCGCCGAAGCGCTGCACGCTGCGCTGCAGCTGCTCCAGCCGCTGCAGCAGCCGGCGGATGATGGGGAATACGCCCACGGTGACGGCGATGCCCACCAGCGCCAGCATCCACAGGAAGCCCAGCGGCGGGCGGAACCACGCGGCGGGCCCGTGCTCGTCGGGGCGCATGCGGGGCGTGCGCGGCGACAGGCGCATCTCGTACACCGCACCGTCGTCGGCCTCGATGCGGTAGTGGATGCCCTCGCCCGGGTCGAGCCGCTGGCGTATGCCCGTGCCGTCGATCAGCGTGCGGCCCTGGGCGTCGGTGATCACGATGCCGCGCGTGGGCAGCTGGTGCTGGTTCTGCTCGGCCGCCCAGCGCCAGGCCAGGCCCACGGCGAAGGCGAACACCAGCACGCCGCCCACCACCGCGAGCCAGATGCGCAGGTACAGGCGCCGGGAGAAGGGGCTGAGCAGGGACAGGGACATGGCAGCCGGTCAGTCCTGCTGCTTGGCGAACACGTAGCCCACGCCGCGCACGGTGAGGATGCGGCGCGGGTTCTTGGGGTCGGCCTCGATGGCGGCGCGGATGCGGCCCATGTGCACGTCGATGCTGCGGTCGAAGGCTTCGAGCTCGCGTCCGCGCACGGCCTCCATGATCTGGTCGCGCGTGAGCACGCGGCCCGCGCGCTCGGCCATGGTGACCAGCAGGTCGAACTGGTAGGAGGTCAGCTCCGCCGGCTCGCCGCCCACGGTGATGGTGCGCGCGTCGCGGTCGATCTCCAGGCTGCCGAAGCGCAGCAGGTGGTTGGCCGGGGGCTGGGCGCCGGCCTCGCGCCGGCGCAGGATGGCGCGTATGCGCGCGAGCAGCTCGCGCGGCTCGAAGGGCTTGGGCAGGTAGTCGTCGGCGCCGATCTCCAGGCCGATCACGCGGTCCATGGGGTCACCCTTGGCGGTGAGCATGAGCACCGGCACCTGGGCGGCCGCGCCCGGCAGCGCGCGTATGCGGCGGCACACCTCCAGGCCGTCCATGTCGGGCAGCATCAGGTCCAGGATCACCAGGTCGGGCAGTTCGCTGCCCTGCAGCTGCGCCAGGCCGCTCGTGCCATCGGCCATGTGCGTCACCTGCAACCCGGACTGGCCGAGGTATTCGCCCACCATCTGCGCGAGGCGGTGGTCGTCTTCGATCATCAGCAGTTGCGAGTTCATGGCTGGCATCTTGGTATCGCGCTGTCTTGCTGCGTTGAAGTGTTGGTAAAGTTAGGTAAACCGCTTCCGATTATGTAGCTGAAGGCGCTTGCCCATCAAGCCCTGGGGGCGGTTTTGGCCCTTGCCGCCAGCGCCACCAGCAGCAGCACTGGCAGGCCCAGCAGGGCCGTGCCCGTGAAGAACGTGGCGTAGCCGTGCGCGTCCACGAAGCGGCCCGAGAAGCCCGCCAGCCACTTGGGGGCCAGCAGCATCATGGAGCTGAACAGTGCGTACTGCGTGGCCGAGTACTGCACGTTGGTCAGGCCCGACAGGTAGGCGATGAACGCCGCCGAGGCGATGCCGCCGGCCAGGTTGTCGGCCGATACCACCAGCACCAGCCCCGTGAGGTCGTGCCCGCGCTGGCCCAGCCACGCGAACAGCAGGTTGCTGAGCGCGCTGAGCACCGCGCCCAGCATCAGCACGCGCATCACGCCCAGGCGCATGGAGAGCACGCCGCCCACGAAGGCGCCCGCCAGCGTCATGACCACGCCGAACACCTTGGTCACGGCGGCCACCTCGTCCTTGGTGTAGCCCATGTCCACGTAGAACGGGTTGGCCATGATGCCCATCACCACGTCGCTGATGCGGTAGACGGCGATGAGCGCCAGGATCAGCGCCGCCTGCCAGCGGTAGCGGCGCAGGAAGTCGGCGAACGGCTCCACCACCGCGCCGCGCAGCCACTCGCCCAGGTTGCGCGCGGGCGCCAGCGGGCGGGGCGTGGGTTCGGGCGAGAGCAGCACCGTCGCCGTGCCCACCAGCATCGAGGCCGCCATGGCCAGGTAGGCGGCGGCCCAGGCGCCGGCCTGGTAGCCGGCAAGGCCTGCCACCTCGGCGCGCGCGGCCACCCACAGCACGCCCGCGCCGGCCCAGATCATGGCCAGGCGGTAGCCCGTCTGGTAGGTGGCGGCCAGGGCGGCCTGGCGGTCGGCGTCGGCCGACTCGATGCGGAACGCGTCCAGCGCGATGTCCTGCGTGGCCGAGCCGAAGGCCACCAGCAGCGCGCACCACACCATGGGCCCCAGCGTGGCGCGCGGGTCTACCAGCGCCATGCCCACCAGCCCGGCCATCACCATGCCCTGCGCCAGCAGCAGCCAGCTGCGCCGCCGCCCCAGGGCACGCGTGAGCAGCGGCAGCGGCAGCCGGTCCACCAGCGGCGACCAGACCCACTTGAACGCATAGGCCAGGCCCACCCACGAGAGGTAGCCGATCGTCGTGCGGTCTATGCCCGCCTCGCGCAGCCGGAACGACAGCGTGCCCAGCACCAGCAGCAGCGGCAGCCCGGCGGAAAAGCCCAGCGCCAGCATGCGCAGGCTGGCGGGCTCCAGGTAGACGAGCCAGGCCTGGCGCCAGGAGCGGCGGGCGGGGGCGGCGGGAGAGGAATCGGGCATGCGGGGATTATCCGCACCGCTACCATCGGCCCCATGCCTTCGCTCGTCCACCCCGTCGCCTCGGTGCGCCGCTACAGCGGCGAACACCAGGCGCACGCGCACGAGCACGCGCAGGTCCTCTACGCGCTCGAAGGCCGCATGGAGCTGGAGGTGGCGGGCCGCGCCGCGTTCGTGGACACGGCCTGCGGCCTCGTCGTGCCCGCGGGCGTGGAGCACGGCTTCCTCGCGCGGCCCGGCACGCGCATGTTCGTGATCGACGCGCCGCCGCAGGCGGGCGTGGACCGCGTGCGCCGCTTCGCCGTGCCGCCGGGCGCGGGCCCCGCCGACGCGGCCAGCCAGCTCGCGCTGCTGCTGCGCGCGCCGCGCGTGCTGGCGCGCCGGGGCATGGACCTGGCGCTGCTGCAGTCGCGCGTGGATGCGGCGCTGCACGAGCCCTGGCCCACGGCGCGCATGGCCGCGCTCTTCCACCTGAGCGCGCCGCGCTTTCACGCGCGGCTGGTGGAGCTCACGGGCCGCACGCCCCAGGCGTGGCTGCGCGCGCGCCGGCTCGACGCGGCCGAGCGCGCGCTGGCCCGCGGCCTGCCGCTGGAGGCCACGGCCCTGCGCGTGGGCTACGCCAGCGCCAGCGCGCTGGCCTACGCCTTGCAGCGCGAGCGCGGCACGGGTGCGCGGGCGCTGCGCGGTTTTCAAGCCAAATAGGGCTCCAACGCTTGCCAGACAAGCGCCGGCAGCTATTCAAAACGAAGCAGCGGCGCGCCGCACCTCGCGCGTTGCTCGACAGTGGCTGCGCGCGGCGCGCGCACCATGGGCGCATGAACACCGCATCCCTGCGCAGCATCGCCATGGTGCTGCTTGCCGCCATGCTCTGGGGCACCACCGGCACCGCGCAAAGCCTGGCGCCCGCCACGCTGTCGCCCTACTGGGTGGGCGCGCTGCGCCTGGGCTTTGCCAGCGCCTTCTTCGCCGTGCTGGCCTGGCCGGCCCTGCGCCGCGGCGCGTGGCGCGGCCTGCGCGGCGCCGCGCTGCCGCTGGCCGCGCTGTGCGTGGCGGCGTACAACCTGAGCTTCTTCGCGGGGGTGAAGGCCAGCGGCGTGGCGCTGGGCACGGCGCTGGCCATCGGCAGCGGGCCGGTCTGGGCCGGGCTGCTGCAGACCGTGGTGCTGCGGCGCTGGCCCGCGCCCGTGTGGTGGCTGGGCACGCTGCTGGGCGTGGCGGGCGGGGCGGCCATGGCGCTTTCCGGCAGCGCCGGCGCGCGCGCGCCGCTTTCGGGTATCGCGCTGTGCCTGCTGGCCGGGCTGTCGTATGCGGGCTATGCGCTCTTGAACAAGCGCCTGGTGGCGCAGGCCGGCCCCGCCATGGTGAATCTGGCGGTGTTCGGCGGCGCGGGCCTGCTGTCGCTGCCCGTGGCGCTGCTGCTGGGCGGCGTGCCCACGCCGTCGGCGGCCACCTGGGGCGTGGTGCTGTACCTGGGGCTGGCGGCCACGGGGCTGGCCTACCTGCTGTTCAGCGCGGCGCTGCGCCACATCAGCGGCGCCACGGGCGTCACGCTGGCGCTGGCCGAGCCGGTGACGGCGTTCGCGCTGGCCATCCTGGTGGTGGGCGAGCGGCCCTCGGCCATGGCCTTCTGGGGCCTGGGCGGCGTGCTGGCGGGGCTGCTGCTGGTGATCTGGTCGGAGCTGCGCGCGGCGCCTAAACTTGGCGCATGACGACTGAATTTCCCTCGGGGCTGTCCGGCTGCCGCTGCTGCGCGGGCGGCATCTGGAACGCGCGCCGCGCCTTCCTGCTGGCCGCCGCCGGCGCCGCCGCGCTGCCGGCCGCGGCGCAGGTGGACGTGGGCGGCGCGTCGGGCCTGCGCAAGCTGGTGCCGGCCGAGCAGCTCGAAACCTCGGCCACGCAGCAGTACGGCCAGATGCTCGCCCAGGCCAAGGCCAAGGGGGCGCTGGCGCCCGACGGCCATCCGCAGCTCGTGAAGCTGCGCGCCATCGCGCGGCGCCTCATCCCGCACGCCGCGCAGTGGAACAGCCGCGCGGCCTCCTGGCGCTGGGAGGTGAACCTGATCGGCAGCAAGCAGATCAACGCCTTCTGCATGCCCGGCGGCAAGATCGCGTTCTACACGGGCATCCTCGACCAGCTCAAGCTCACCGACGACGAGATCGCCATGGTCATGGGCCACGAGATGGCCCACGCGCTGCGCGAGCACGCGCGCTCGCGCATCGCCAAGAGCCAGGCGACGAGCATCGGCCTGTCGCTGGGCGCCCAGTTGCTGGGCCTGGGCGAGCTGGGCAACGCCGCGGCCAGCCTGGGTACGCAGCTGCTCACGCTCAAGTTCAGCCGCGGCGACGAGACCGAGGCCGACCTCGTGGGCCTGGAGCTCGCCGCGCGCGCCGGCTACGACCCCCAGGCCGCCGTGAGCCTGTGGCGCAAGATGGGCGAGGCCACGGGCAGCGAGGGCATCGGCTTCCTCTCCACCCACCCCTCGGGGCCCGACCGCATCCGCGAGCTGGAACAGAACGTGCCGCGCGTGGAGGGGCTGTACCGCGCGGCGCGGGGCGGGTGATGCTATTCGAAAAATAGCTGTTAACGCTTACTGGGTAAGCGCTGGAGCTGGATTTTCGTCAGATTCCTGCGGTTCAGCCCGCGCGGACCAGACGCTGTCCTGCGGCCCGCTGCGCGCGCGCAGCGCCGTGGCGCGTGCCATCCAGGCCAGCGCCAGCGCTCCGGCGAGCGCGGTGAGGTCCACGCCCAGCTGCGCGCCGTCCGCCCACGCGCCGGCGCCGGGCGCCAGCCAGCCCAGCAGGCTGGATGCCGGGATGGCCAGCGTGCAGGCCACGGCCAGCCACAGCAGTGGCGCGGCCGCGCGCGCCGCGCCGCGCGCGAAGGCCCAGGCCGCGCAGGCGAAGAACACCGCGTAGTAGATGCCGACGTGCCACGCGGCCATGTCCTGGACCCGGCCCGGCAGCCACTTGGCGGCGGCCAGGGTCAGCGAGATGCCGGCCACGCAGCCGATGCACACGCCCACCGTGGCGGCGGCCATGAGGGCCGTGTCGCGCCGCTGCGCGGGCATGGCGCCGCCCTTGCGCTGGGCCTTGCGCCGCGTCTCCACCCACAGCAGGTTGCCGCTGTAGAACAGCCACGCGCCCGCCAGTCCCAGCAGGAAGTACAGCCACAGCACGGCGGTGCCGCCGAACGAGGCCATGTGCAGCGCGAAGAAGCTGCTGATGAACAGGTTGGGCGTGGTCTGCGCGCCCGAGAGGTAGTCGGCGGAGAGCAGCTTGCCGCTGTATGGGTCGATCGCGGCGAACCCGCCCGTGGCGCGCGGCGAGACGCCAAGGGGGTTCTTGCCCCACACGCGCACCATGGGCCGGGGGCCCGTCGCCTGCGTGTATTGCAGGGCGCCGGGCTCGAAGCCCGGCGCCGCCTGCCTGGCGATCTGCACGAGCTGCGAGGGCCGGAGCATGTCCGCCGGGTTGTGCGCGGGCGCCGCGCCGGGTGGGCCCTGGGGCCTTGCGGATGGCTGCGACCACTGGCCCTGGTGGATCATTTTGTCCTGCAAGGCGTAGATCTGGTCGTGGTAGGCGAACACCACGGCGCTCAGGGCCATGACGACGTGGAAGGGCAGGCTGACGATGCCCACCACGTTGTGCGCGTCCAGCCACATGCGCTTCCTGTTCCTGCCCACGCGCAGTGCGAAGAAGTCCTTGACCAGCGAGGGCAGCAGCACCACGACGCCGGAGACCAGCGCCACGAAGTACAGCCCCGAGACCACGCCCATGACCCAGCGGTTCGGGTCCGAGTCCGCGGGCAGGCCGACGACGCGGTGCAGCACGTCGATGAACTCCACGAGCCGCGACGGGGGCTGCTCGCGCACCTGCAGGCTGCCGCCTTCGCCCAGCGTGGCGGTGTAGTGGCGCGCGGCGCTCTCGTCGTGGTCGTCGGCGCCCGGGGCGCGCACCTGCCATTCCAGGCGCGGGATGGCCTGGTCGCCCGCCAGCGGCAGGGTCACGCGCGCGGCGGGGGGCGTGGTGGCCAGGGCCTGCGCGATGAGCGGCTGGGCCTCGTCCATGGGCACGGGCTGAACGAGGGCCGCGGGCGGCGTGGACCAGCGGCGCAGCGGCTCCTTGAACACCGTGAGCGCTCCCGCGTAGAAGGCGATGAACAGCGCCATGCCGCTCAGGATGCCCGTCCAGGTGTGGACGGATTTGTAGATGCGGACGTGGTCGGCCCTCATGCCGCGCCCCCTTGCCGCAGCCACCACCACAGGCCCAGGGCCACCGCGTTGGCGCCCAGCAGCCAGGCCCAGGCGCGCAGGCCGTTCCTGAAGAAATACACGCCGGAGAGCACGCCCAGCCACACGGGCGGCACCAGCCACATGGCGAGCTGCCCGCTCACCGCGAGCGGCATGCCGCGCAGTTGCGTCATCAGCAGCGCCGAGGCGGTGAAGGCCAGGCTCAGGCCCAGCAGCAGGCCGGCCAGGGTCTTGGACACCCAGTCGGGCCGGATGGGTTCAGCGGGTGCGGCGGGCATGGGTCAGTGCTCCTGCATAGGGCAGTACGGCGAGCGCCAGCATCAGCGTGGTGCCCAGGACGAAGGCGGCGGTCAGGCGGTGCATGTCCTGCACCAGCGCCAGCCAGGCGAGCGGCAGCAGGGCCGCGCACGCGATGCGCGCGGGCCGGCGCGGCCAGGGCGCGGCCCACAGGCGCTGGTTGGGCGATGCCGCGTAGAGGCACAGGCAGGCCAGCGTGGCGGCGGCCAGGCCGAGGAGGGTGAAGACGGGCATGTGGAACGCGGCCCCCCGCCGGAGGCGGGGAGCATGGGCTTCAGAAGGAAACAGTTGCCGACACCTTGAAGGTGCGCGGCGCGCCGGGCATCACGAAGCCGTCGGAGAACAGGCCGATCCAGTAGTTCTTGTCGGTCACGTTCTCCACGCTGGCGTTGAAGCGCACGGGCGTGGCGCCGAACTGGGTGGCGTAGCTGGTGTTCAGGTCCAGGCGGTTCCACGAGGGCACGCGGATGCGGTTGCCCGAGTCGGCCCACTGCGAGCCGGTGTGGACTACGCGGCCGCCCACCTTCAGGCCCTGCACGGGCGTCTGCCAGTCCGCGCCGATGCGCAGGCGCCATTCGGGCACGCCGTAGGTGTCCTTGCCGGTGTTGCGCTGCTCGGACTTGATGTAGGTGATGCCGCCCAGCAGCGTCACGTCCTTGGTCAGCAGGCCGTAGGCGCTCCACTCCAGGCCGCGCAGGCGCTGCTCGCCGCCTTCCACCAGGGGCGCGGGTGCGACGCCGGTGAACGAGGGGCGCTTGATCTGGTAGGCGCTGAGGGTGTGCGTCAGCGCGCCGGCCTGCAGCTTCACGCCCAGCTCGGCCTGCTTGGAGACCCGGGGCGCCAGCGAATCGCCCGCGTTGGCGTAGCCCACGCCCACGACCTGGCCCGGCTCCAGCCCTTCGGTGTAGTTGCCGAACAGGGAGACGCCGTCGCCCCAGGGGCGCACGACGGCGGCGACCATCGGCGAGAAGCGGCTCTTGCTGTAGTCGCTCGCCGCGCCGCCCACCACCGGCGTCTTCACCGTCTGGTGGCGCCCGCCCACGGTCAGCAGCACCTTCTCGCCGGCGAAGGCCATGGTGTCGGCCACGGCCAGGGAGCGGAACTCGTTCTCGGTGGTGTAGGCCTTCCAGACCGGCGCCGCCGGGAAGCTGGGCGTCACCGGGTCGTACATGTTGGTGGTGTAGCAGTAGTTGCAGGCCGTGTTCACGGTCCCTTCCTTGTGCTTGAGGATGTTGGCCGACAGCTGCAGGCGGTGGCGGACAGCGCCGGTGTCGAACTTGCCGATCACCCCCGCCTCGGCCGTGCGGCGCTCGGACTTGGTGTGCACGTGGTAGATCGCGCCGCGCGTGGTGCCGTCCGCGCCGGTGACGAAGGCGCGGGTGCCGAACAGCAGGCCCTTGCCCTCGGCCTCGGAACCGCCCAGCGCGAAGTAGCCCTGCCAGTCCTGCGTGAAGTCGAACTCGGCGCGGGCCAGCGCGCCGCTGTTGTCGTATTCGCCGTGGGTGCCGCGGAACATGTTGGTGTCGCCCTTGGGCGGGGCGAGCAGGTAGCCCACGCCGGGGATGGCCGCGTTGCCCTGGAAGTTGAACATGCCGGGGCTGCCGTTGTCGATCTTGTTGACGCTGTTGTACAGGTCCAGCGAGAAGCGGGCGCGGTCGCCCACGTAATCCAGCGCCAGCGCGCCGACGCGGCGGGTCTGGCTCTCGTCCTTGGCGCCCATCTCGCCGTCGCCGTAGACGCCGTTGAAGCGGATGCCCAGGCGCTTCTCGTCGCCGAAGCGCTTGCCCACGTCGGCATGGGCCTGGAAGTAGGAATGCGTGCCGTAGGTCAGCGTCAGGTCGGCGATGGGCTGGGCCAGCGCGCGCTTGGTCACCATGTTGACGGTGCCCGCCACGCTGGACAGGGGCGGCATGCCCGAGAGCAGCACGTTCGGGCCGCGCAGCACCTCCACGCGCTCGAACATCTCGACCGGCACCGAGTTGGCCGGGGCGATGCCGTACAGGCCGTTGGTGGCGATGTCCATCGCCGTCATGTCCAGCCCGCGCAGGTTGAAGTTCTGCAGCAGGTGGTTCTTGTTGGTGGTGAAGACGACGGCGGAGTCGTTCTCCAGCACGTCCTGCAGCGTGAGCGCCGACCAGTCCTCGGCCAGCTCGCGGGTGTAGGCGTTGACGTGCACGGGCGCGTCCATGATGGACGTGGCGCCCAGGATGCCCAGGCGCGCGCCCGAAGCGGCCTTGTGGCCGGGCGCGCGCACGGGCAGGTCCTCGCGCTCGTACTTGCTGCGCACGGTGACCTGCGGCAGCGTGGCCGCCTCGCCGCCGGCCGGCGCGGCCGTCTGGGCCAGGGCCGCGGAGCCGGCGCCGGCGGCCAGCAGTGCCAGCGCGATGGAGTTGAGCCGCGGTTTGCGGGTGGAAGGTTTCTGCATGGTTCTCTCCTCAAGCACAAGAAAAACGGTGGCGGGTGGACGGGGGCGGTTACGGCGGGCTGCCCGCTGCGGGCGCGCAGGCATGCCACTGCACCGCCAGCGGGTGCTTGCGCGAGAACAGCCTCACGTGCTCGTCGATGGCGAAGCGCACGCGCGCCAGCTGCTCTGTGTCCTGCGCGCGGCAGTCGAAGTGCAGCGCCGCGCCGTCGGCGCGCATCTCGCAGATGCCCCAGGGGAATTCGGCATGGCCCTCGCGCTCGTCGTAGCGCACGGCGATCTTTCGGCTGAAGTGGTGGCACAGGCGCTGCAGCCAGCGGCTGGCCTCGGGCGTGGGCACATGGCCTCGGGCGTGGATCATGGGAAGTCGTGGGTCGGGGAAATGGCTTCGTCGGCCAGCACCAGGGGATGGCCCAGGCTGCAGCGCTCCACGCGCGCACGCACGCCGTAGGTGGCCTGCAGCAGCGCGGGCGTGAGCACATCGGCCGGGCGGCCCGCGGCCAGAAGGCGGTTGTGCGGGCGGCCCTGGCCCAGCACTACGATGCGGTCGCAAAAGCGCAGGGCGAGGTTCAGGTCGTGCACGGCGATCACGGCGAGCGTCCGCCCCTCGGCCACCTGCGCGCGCACGGCCTGCAGCACCTGCAGCTGCCAGCGCAGGTCGAGCGCGCTCGTGGGCTCGTCCAGCAGCAGCAGGCGCGGCGCGCGCACCAGCACCTGAGCCAGGCCGATCATCTGGCGCTGCCCGCCCGAGAGCTCGCCCAGCGGCCGCAGCGCCAGCGCATCGAGCCCCAGCGTGGCGAACACGCGGGCGATGGCGGCCTCGGCCTGCGCGGTACTCAAGTCGGCGCGGCTCGCGCGCAGGGCGCTCAGCATGGCCTCGTAGGCCACGAGCGAGGTGGCCTGGGGCAGCGCCTGCGGCAGGTAGCCCACGCGGCGCAGGCGCTCGCGCGGGGTCAGTGCCCCGAGGTCGGTGCCGTCCAGCAGCACCTGCCCGCGCACCGGCCGCAGCCCGGCGATGGCCTTGAGCAGCGTGGACTTGCCCACGGCGTTCGGGCCCACGAGCGCCACCAGCGTGCCGGGCGCGATGCGCTCCAGGTCGAGCCCTTCGAGCACGGGCCGGCGCGGGTAGCCGGCGCTTAAGTGCCGCAGCTCCAGCCCCTCGCTCATGCGCCCCTCCTGCGCGAGAGCACCAGGGCCATGAACATGGGCACGCCGACGAGCGCGGTGATGATGCCGATGGGCAGCACCACGCCGGGCACCAGCGTCTTGCTGAGGATGGACGCGCCCGAGAGCATGAGCGCGCCCGCGAGCGCCGCTCCGGGCAGGTAGTAGCGGTGGTCCTCGCCCAGCAGCAGCCGCGCGATGTGCGGCCCCACGAGGCCCACGAAGCCGATGGTGCCCACGAACGAGAGCGCCGTGGCCGCGAGCAGGCTCACGCGCAGCAGCGTGACGAGGCGCAGCCGCTCCACCGCGATGCCGAAGCTGCGCGCCTGGTCCTCGCCCGCGCGCAGCGCCGTGAGCGGCCAGGCGCTGCGCGCCGACCAGAGCGCGCACAGCAGCAGCACGGCGGCCACCAGGCCGATCTTGTTCCAGGTGGCGCGTGCGAGGCTGCCCATGGTCCAGAACACGATCTGCTGCAGCGCGTTGCTGTCGGCGATGAACTGCATGAGCCACAGCAGCGCCTCGAAACTGAACAGCAGCGCGATGCCGAACAGCACCACCGTGTCCACCGTGGCGCCGTAGCGCCACGCGAGCAGCTGGATCAGCAGCGTGGCCGCCGCCGCGCAGACGAAGGCCGAGAGCGGCACCGCGAGGTTCTCGCCGAAGGCCATGAGCGTGAAGCCGCCCACCACGGCGATGGACGCGCCCACGGCCGCCGCGGCCGACAGGCCCAGCGTGAAGGGGCTGGCCAGCGGGTTGTTGAGGGCGGTCTGCATCTCCGCGCCCGCCAGGCCCAGCGACGCGCCCACCAGCAGCGCCATCACCGCGTAGGGCAGGCGCACTTCCCAGAGGATCACGCGCTGCTCCACCGGCAGGCCGGCGGGCCGCAGCAGCCCGGCCACCACGTCGGCGAACGGCAGGCCCGAGGGACCGGTCGCGAGGTCGAGCGCCAGCGTGGCGCAGAGCACCACGGCCATGGCCGCCAGCAGCCACAGGCGCAGCGCGGCGAAGCGCCGGTAGCGCGCGGCGAGCGTGGTCATGCGCGAACCCCGATGGCCAGCGCCAGCGCCTGCTGCGCGGCGGGCGCCATGCTGGCGCCGTGGTCGGCGCCGGGGAAGGACATGAAGCGCCAGTCCAGGCCCGGCGCGCCGCGCAGGCCATCGAGCAGCGCGCGCAGGTGCTCGGCGCCGCGCCGCTCGCGCGCGATGGCGGCGCGGGCGGGGTCGGCGGGAACCTCCGCCTCGCGCCCGCCCTGGGTGACGAGCAGGCGCAGCGGCGCCGCATCGGCGCGGCGCGCGGCCAGGAAGCGCTCCTGCTCCCGCAGGATGAAGCCATCGCGCCACCACACCGAGGGGCTCGCGGCCACGTAGTTCTGGAAAGCCCCTGGCCGCGTGAACAGCGCATGCAGCACGCACAGCCCGCCGTAGGAATGGCCGAACAGCGTCTGCCGCGCCGTGTCCACGCGCGCGGCGCGCTCCACCAGTGGGCGCACCGCGGCGTCGATGAAGCCGAGGAAGGCGTCGGCCCCGCCCTCGCGGCGGCCGCGCTCGTCCGTGGCGGGGCCGGGCGCGGGAGGGGTGTAGTCGTAGGTGCGCGCATCCAGGTCCAGCACCTGGTCGCCCGCGTAGCCCAGGCCCACCACCACCGTGCCCTGCGCGGGCACGCCGGGCCCGCGCGCGAAGCGGTTGCGCATGAGCTGCGCGGTGAGGGCGAACATCAGGTCGCCGTCGAGCACGTAGAGCACGGGCCAGCCCTGCGCGGGCGCCGGCGCGGGCGGCACGGCGAGCATGATGCGGTGCATATGCCCATGGGGGCCGCCGGCGGCGATGTCGATCCGCCGCGTGCCCGGCAGCGCCACGGGCGGCGCATGCTCCAGCGCGGGCCGCAGCGCGCAGCCGGGCAGGGCCAGCAGCGCGCCCAGGCCCAGCAGGGTGCGGCGGGGGCACGCGGTCGTCATGGCTTGAGCGCCGTCCAGTAGACGCCTTCCAGCGGGATCGGCTGGAAGCGCTCGTACATCGCCTGCAGCGTGGCGCGCGGGTCCAGGTCGGCGAACAGCGCGGGGTGCAGCCACTTGGCGAACACCTGCACGGCCACCACGTTGAACGGCGAGTTGTAGAAGTGGTGCCACATGGCGTAGGCGCGCCCTTCCTTCACGGCCTGCAGCTGCGCGATGCCGCGGCGCTGCACGGCGCGCGCGAGCGAGGCGCGCGCCGCCTCGGGCGTGGCGTCGGCGCCGAGCACGATGCGCAGCGGCGTCTGCTGCGCCGTGGCCAGCGTGCCGATGCCGGTGCCGATGTAGAGGTGCGGCTGGCGCGCGATCAGGAACTCGGGGTTCAGCGTGCCGAACTCGCCCGGCACCAGGCCCCGGGCCACGTTCTGCGCGCCGGCCGCATCGAGCAGCTTGCCCACCAGGCCCACCATGGTGTCGCAGCAGCCTTCGGACAGGCCCACGCGGTTCTCCAGGAACACGGTGGGCGCCTCGGGGCGGGCCTGGGCGAGCCGGTCGGCCACCACGGCGAGCTGCGCGCGCCAGAACTTCACGAACGCCTCGGCCTCGGCTTTCCTGCCCAGCACCTCGCCGAGCAGCAGCATGCTGCGCGGGGTGTTGGCGAGCGGCTCGTGGCGCAGGTCGATGAACACCACGGCCACGCCCGCGGCCTCCAGGCGCGCCAGGGTCTCGCGGTCGCGCTCGCTCGGGCCGTGGCCACCCGCCAGGCCCAGGATGGCCAGCTGGGGCCTGAGCGCGATGGCCTGCTCGTCGCTGAAGCTGCCGCTGCTCGTGCGGCCCACGCGCGGCACCTGGTCGATCTGCGGGAAGCGCCGCTTCCACTGCGCGTAGCCGGCCTCGTCGAGCTTCTCGAACTCGCCCATCATGCCGGCGAGGCGGCGCAGGGGGTTCTCCTTGTCGAGCACGGCCAGCGCGGGCAGCAGGCGGCCTTCGCCGAGCAGGATGCGCTCGACCCTGGCGGGCACGTGCACGGTGCGGCCCGCGAGGTCGGTGACCGTGACGGCGCCCTGCTGGGCATGGGCCGCGAAGGCCGCGCAAAGCGAGATCAATGCGCCGGTCAGTAACAGGCGCAGGCAGCGGAAAGGGGAGGGCATGGCGGTGGAATCCAAAACAGCCTTGTCATGGGCTGCGCGTTGCGGAGCGCTAATTTTATTGAGAATGATTTGCATTAGTGAGCCGCGGCTGCTAGCATCCCACATCCCGCCGCCGCCTGTGTTTGCCGCGCCAACAAAAATGTTTGCGCGCAGTGGCGCCCGGCGTGCATGCCTTTTTTCCATCTGAATCTGATCCAGTCCGCGGTTCTTCCATGCACGGCATTTCCTCTTGCGCAACGCCCGCCGGCGCCGGCGCGCCCGCGCGCTGCGTCGTGACGCCGGGCTGCCTGCCCGCCGAGCCGGCGCTGCGCGCCCACCTGGCGCACACGCGCCGGCTGCGCCCCGGCCTGCTGCTGCACTGGGACGACGCGCACGAGGAGGAAGACCTGATCGCCCAGACCGAGCTCGACGCGGGCCTGCGCATCGTGCTGCTGCTCGAAGGCGCGGTGGACGTTTCCTACGGCCCGCGGCAGGTCGCGCTGGCCAGCGCGCGGGGCGGCGCGTGCGCCGCGCTGGTGGCGCTGGCCGAGCGCGACCAGCTCACGCGCCGCGCGCGCCGGGGCGTGTATTCGCGCCGGGTCAACCTGAACCTGGGCCCGGGCTGGCTCGCTCAGGCCGGCACAGCCTGCGGCGTGCTGGAGGACTTCATGCGCCGCCACCTCGACATGCGGCGCTGGCAGATGTCGCCGCGCGCCGTGGCGATCGCAGAGCAGATCGTGCACCCGCCGCAACTGGAGCCCCTGCTGCAGAGCCTCTACCTGGAGAGCCGCGCGCTGGAGCTGGCGGGCGAGGCCCTGGCCACGCTGCACCGCCACCCCAGCGCTCCGCCGCCGCCCGCCCCCGCCGCGCTGCGCCCGCGCGAGCACCAGCGCCTGCGCGAGCTGCACGCCTTCCTCGGCTCGGGCCAGGCCGACGGCCTGTCGCTCGACGAGATCGCGCGCCACGCGGGCGTGAACGCCAACACGCTGCAGCGCCAGTTCCGCGCCGTCTTCGGCACCACCGTGTTCGACTACCTGCGCGAATGCCGCCTGCTGCGCGCCCGCCGCGCGCTGGAGCATGAGGGCGTCACCGTGGGCCAGGCGGCGATGGTGGCGGGCTACACCAGCGCGGCCAACTTTGCCACCGCGTACCGGCGCCGCTTCGGGCACGCGCCCAAGCTGGCGCGCTCGCGCGTCTAGAGCGTTTTGCTATTGAAAATAGAGCTTCTTGCGCCTGTACAGCAAGAGAAAACGTCGATTTCCAATAAAGGCAATGAGAGTCAGGTGCCGCCCACGTAGGGATTGCTGCGGCGCTCGCGCCCGAATGTGCTCTCCGGCCCGTGGCCGGGAATGAACACCGTCTGGTCGCCCATGGGCCACAGGCGCTGCGTGATGCTGTCGATCAGCTGCTGGTGGTTGCCCTGAGGGAAGTCCGTGCGGCCGATGCTGCCGGCGAACAGCACGTCGCCCACGAAGCAGCGGTCGATCTGCGGCGCATGGAACACCACGTGGCCCGGCGTGTGGCCCGGGCAGTGGCGCACGTTCAGGGTTTCGTGCCCGATCGCGACCGTGTCGCCGTCGTGCAGCCAGCGCGTGGGCGTGAACGCCAGCGCGGGCGGAAAGCCGAACATGGCGCTTTGCTGCGGCAGGCCGGTGATCCAGAACTGGTCGCCCTCGTGCGGGCCGATGATGGGCAGTTGAAGCCGCTGCGCGAGTTCGCCCGCGCCGCCCGCGTGGTCGATGTGGGCGTGCGTGAGCCAGATGGCCTTCAGGTGCAGGCCCAGGCGCCGTGCCTCGGCCAGCAGCAGATCCAGGTCGCCGCCGGGGTCGATCACGGCCGCATCCATGGTCTGGTCGCACCAGACGAGGGAGCTGTTCTGCTGGAAGGCGGTGACGGGAATGGTGTGGTAGTGGAGCATGGGGTTGACGGGTGCGATGGACACGCGATGGCCGCGCGAGTGTATAGGCCGCAGGGCGGGCGCAGTCACGGGTGCCAGACGCCCGGCGCCTGCGCCGCCGTGCTGGCCGCCTTGCCGGCCAGCGCGTAGGACAGCTGGTTGGCCGTCTTGATGATGGTCTGCGCCAGCGCCTCCAGCTTTTCCTGCGGCAGCCGCGACTGCGGGCCCGAGATGCACACGCAGCCCAGCAGCCGCCAGTTGCGCCCGAAGACGGGGGCCGACACGGTGGCCACGCCCTGCTCGCGCTCGCCGATCGACCAGTGGTAGCCGCGCCGGCGGATTTCCTCGTAGACCTCGCCCGGCTCGCCCGAGAACGCCAGGATCACCCGGCCCGGCGAGCCCTTGTCCAGCGGCAGCCCCTCGCCCATGCGCGCGTGGTGGCGCAGCGCCTGCGGGCCTTCCACGCGCACGAGGCAGGTGCGCACGTTGCCCTCGCGCACGTAGAAGGCCGCGCTCTCGCCGCTGGTCTGCGTGAGTTCGCGCAGCGCGGGCTCCAGCACGTTCTGCACGTCGAAGCCCGCCTGGTAGCGCGCCCCCAGCCAGCCCGCGGCCGGGCCCAGGCGCCAGTCGCCGTCCTCGCGCTGGACCATGTAGCCCGACTGCGCCAGCGTGCGCGCCAGGCGCAGCACCGTGGTCTTGTGCAGGCCCGCGCGGCGGCTGAGCTCCGCCAGCGACAGGTGCGATTCGCCCACCGCGAAGGCTTCGAGCAGCTGCAGGGCGCGGGTGACGGCGATCACGCCGCCGTCGGCGGGTTTCGAGGGGGCCGGAGGGTTGCTCATGGCGCAATACGTTGCATTGTGTGGAACGTAATTGTATGGGTTGAAACGTTTGCCTAAAGTCGCACCCCAATGCCGGAAGCATGCCGGCAGGCGCATTCAACGCACCACCCAAAGGAGACAACCCATGCTTGCACGCACCCTCTCGCGCTCGCTGTGCGCCGCCGCGCTCGGCCTTGCTGCCGCCACCGGCGCACTGGCGCAGGCCGCCTACCCGGCCAAGCCGATCCGCCTCATCGTGCCGTTCCCGCCCGGCGGCGGCACCGACATGATCGCGCGCACCGTCGCGCAGAAGGTCGCCGACCAGAACAAGTGGAGCGTGATCGTGGACAACCGCCCCGGCGCGGGCGGCAACCTGGGCGTGGACGCGGCGGCCAAGGCCGCGCCCGACGGCTACACGCTGGTCATGGGCCAGACGAGCAACCTCGCGATCAACCCCACGCTGTACCCCAGGCTGCCCTACGATCCGCTCAAGGACTTGGTGCCGGTGGCGCTCGTGTCGTCCTCGCCCATCGTGATGGCCGCGCCGGCGAACACGCCGTTCAAGACCTTCGCCGACGTGGTGGCCGCCGCCAAGAAGCAGCCCGACGGCATCACGCTGGGCTACTCGGGCAACGGCACGGTGGCGCACCTGGCCGGCGAGCTGGCGGAGAACGCGGCCGGCATCAAGCTGCGCCACATTCCCTACAAGGGCGCGGCCCAGGCCATGACCGACCTGGTGAGCGGGCAGATCGACCTGTACATGTCCAGCGTGCCCACGCTGCTGGGCCAGGTGCGCAATGGCAAGCTGCGGCCCATCGTCGTCACTTCCCTCAAGCGTTCGGCCCAGCTGCCCGACACGCCGTCGCTGGCCGAGTCGGGCTATCGCGGCTTCGACGCCGTAACCTGGTTCGGCGTCCTCGCTCCCGCGGGCACGCCCGCCGCGATAGTGCAGCAGCTCAACAAGGCCATCAACGAGGCCCTGAAGCAGCCCGAAGTGGCCGAGAAGCTGCGCTCCGAAGGCGGCGACGTGCTGGGCGGCACGCCCGAGCAGTTCGACCAGCTTCTGCGCGCCGAGGTGCCGCGCTGGGGCAAGATCGTCAAGGACTCGGGCGCGAGCCTGGACTGAGCACCGCCATTTCGCGCGAAAAGGCCATGCAAGCCGTGCCTTTCTCCGCCGGCCGGCAGCGGCCCCGGGCCGTGCCGCCCGCCGGTGCGTGCGACTGCCACGTGCACGTGTACGACGGCCGCTACCCCGCCGCCCCCGGCGCGAAGCTGCTGCCGCCCGACGCCTCGGCGCGCGACTACCGGGCGCTGCAGCGGCGCATGGGCACCACGCGCGCGGTGCTGGTCACGCCCTCCACCTACGGCACGGACAACCGCTGCATGCTCGACGGCCTGGCCGCGCTCGGCCCCCAGGCGCGCGGCGTGGCCGTGGTCACGGGCGACGAGAGCGACGCCGAGCTGCAGCGCCTGCACGGCGCCGGCGTGCGCGGCGTGCGGCTGAACCTGTCGCTGGGCGTGTCGGGCACGGCGGACATGCTGGAGCCGCTGGCGCGCCGCATCGCGCCGCTGGGCTGGCACCTGCAGCTGCTCATGGCGCCCGATCTGCTCGCGGCGCAGGCCGGCGTGCTGCGGCGCCTGCCGGTGCCGCTGGTGTTCGACCACTTCGGCCGCATCGCGCCGGGCGCGCAAGGGCAGGCGGCGCATGCGCTGCTGCTGGAGCTGCTGCAGGGCGGCCGGGCGTGGATCAAGCTCTCGGGCGGCTACATCGTGAGCGCGCTGCACACGGTGGAAGACCCCGCGCTCGACCCGCTGGCCGCGAGCTACCTGCGCTGCGCGCCCGGGCGCGTGCTCTGGGGCAGCGACTGGCCCCATGCCACCGCCTCGGCCGGGCTGCAGCCCATGCCCGACGACGCGCGGCAGATCGACCGCCTGCACGACTGGCTGCGGCTGGCCGCCGTTTCGCCGCAGCGCGTGCTGGTGGACAACCCGCAGGCGCTCTACGGCTTTCCCCCTCTTTGAAGAACCCCACAGGAGACACATCCCATGAACGCACACGACTTTTCCGCCACCCGCCGCTGCCTGCTCGCGGCCCTGGGCGTGGCGCTGGCCGCCGGCTCCGCGCTGGCGCAGGAATGGCCCGGCGGCAAGACCATCACCTACGTGGTGCCGTACCCGCCCGGCGGCAGCACCGACGTGCTGGGCCGCAACATCGCGCAGCGCCTGGGCCCTCTCCTCGCCACCACGGTGATCGTGGACAACAAGCCCGGCGCCACCGGCACCATCGGCGCGGCCTTCGTCGCGCGCGCCCAGCCCGATGGCTATACGCTGCTGGGCACCACGATCGGCCCGCAGGCCATCGCGCCGCACCTCATGGGCAAGCTGCCCTACGACCCCATCGCGGGCTTCGAGCCCGTCATCACCATCGGCACGATCCCGCACATCCTCGTGGTGGGCGCGGGCCAGCCATTCCAGGGCGTGGCCGACCTCGTCGCGGCCGGCAAGGCGCAGCCGGGCAAGCTGGCCTACGCCTCGGGCGGCAACGGCACCATCCTGCAGATGCAGGCCGAGCTGCTGCAGCAGCAGACGGGCGCGCGCTTCATCCACGTGCCCTACAAGGGCGACACGCCCGCGCTGCAGGACACGCTGGGCGAGCAGGTGCAGTTCATGTTCGCGCCCGCGGCCGCCGCGCTGCCGCACGTGCAGGCGGGCAAGCTGCGCGCGCTGGCCGTCACCTCGGCCCGGCGGCTGCCGGCGCTGCCCCAGGTGCCCACGATGGGCGAGGCGGGCCTCAAGGACTTCGTGGTGGAGCAGTGGCACGCCGTGTTCGCGCCCGCCAGGACCCCGGCCGCCATCGTGCAGCGCCTGAACGCCGAGATCGCCAAGGCGCTCAAGGACCCGGCCGTCACCGCACTGGCGGACAAGCTCGGCATCACCCTCGTGGGCGGCACGCCCGGGCAGCTCGCTGCGCTGCAGAAGGCCGACTCCGCCAAATGGGCCAAGGTGATCCAGGGCGGAAACATCAAGGCCGACTGAATTTTTCCCTCTTTCTCCTCCAAGGAACCACCATGAGCCAACTCCCCGAAGTCATCCGCAGCTTCGAGCGCGTGAGCGCCGAAGTCGTCCGGCAGGCCGGCACCTTCCAGGCCGCCATCCTCGCCGACGTGGCGGGCCGCCGCGGCACCCTGCATGCCCGCGTGGCGCCGGTGCACGAACGCATGAAGCTCGCCGGCCCGGCCTTCACCGTCGAGGTGCGCCCCGGCGACAACCTCATGGTCCACGCGGCCATCGCGCTCGCGCAGCCGGGCGACATCCTCGTGATCGACGGCAAGGGCGACCAGACGGCGGCCCTGATGGGCACGCTGATGCTCAGCGCTTGCAAGCAGCGTGGCCTGGGCGGCGTGATCGTGGACGGCGCGATCCGCGACAAGCTGGAACTGCTGGAGCTCGGCTTTCCCGTGTTCAGCGCCGGTTTCAACCCCGCGGGCCCGACCAAGTTCGTGCCCGGGCGCATCAACCATCCCATCTCCTGCGCCGGCGCGCCGGTGTTCCCCGGCGACCTCGTGGTGGGCGACGCCGACGGCGTGGTCGTGATCGAGCGCGCCAAGGCGCCCGCGATGATGGCCCTGGCCGTCAAGAAGGTGGCCGACGAGGCCGCGCGCATCGAATCAATAGCGCGTGGCGACACCGCCTCCAAGTGGCTGCCCGCCGCGCTGCGCGCCGCCGGCGTGCTGAAAGAGGGGGAGGAACTGTGAGCCGCCCCGCCATCCTCATCACCGCGGCCGACCTCGCGCCGCAGGCGCTCGCGCTGCTGGCTGACTACGAAATCGTCTACGCCGGCAAGGCGCCCACCGAGGACGACATCGTCGCCCTGTGCCGCCGGCACGACCCCGTGGCCATCATCGTGCGCTACAGCAAGGTGGGCGTGGCGGCCATGGACGCGGCGCCGTCGCTCAAGGTGATCTCCAAGCACGGCAGCGGCACCGACACCATCGACAAGGCGGCCGCCAAGGAGCGCGGCATCGAGGTGGTGGCCGCCGTGGGCGCCAACGCCGCCGCCGTGGCCGAGCAGGCCCTGGCGCTGCTGCTGGCCTGCGCCAAGTCCGTGCCGCAGCTGAGCGACCGCATGCACGCGGGCCACTGGGACAAGGCCACGCACAAGAGCCTGGAGCTCTCCGGCCGCACCATCGGCCTCATCGGCCTGGGCGCCATCGGCCTGCGCTTCGCGAAGATGGTCGATGCGCTGGGCATGCGCGTGCTCGGCTTCGACCCCTTCGCCAGGAACCTGCCGGAGTACGTGCAGCCCGCCGACCTGGAGACGATCTGGCGCGAGAGCGACGCCATCTCGCTGCACTGCCCTTTGAGCGACGACAACCGCCATCTGCTGGGCGCCGGCACGCTCGCGCGCTGCAAGCGCGGCGTGATCGTGGTGAACACCGCGCGCGGCGGCCTGATCGACGAGGCCGCGCTGCTCGCCGCCGTGCAGAGCGGCCAGGTGCGCATGGCGGGGCTGGACAGCTTCGCCGTCGAGCCCATGACGGCCGGCCACCCGTTCCAGCACCAGCCGGGTTTCATCCTGAGCCCGCACATCGGCGGCGTGACCAGCGACGCCTACGTGAACATGGGCCTGGGCGCCGCGCGCAACGCGCTGGCCGTGCTGGCGCGCTGACCGCCGCGGTTCCAAGGAGACAGACATGCAATTCAATAAAAATCGGCGCCTAGCGCTTGCCAGTCAAGCGCTAGCAGCTATCGTTTTGGTAGCTGCCAGCCTGCCGGCGCAGGCACAGAACTGGCCCGATCGGCCCATCAAGCTCGTCGTGCCGTACCCGGCCGGCGGCAATGCCGACAACACCGCGCGGCTGCTGGCCACGCAGCTGTCGGCCCGCCTGGGCCAGCAGGTGGTGGTGGACAACCGCCCGGGCGGCGGCGGCACCATCGGCGCGGCGGCCGTGGCCAAGGCCGCGCCCGACGGCTACACGCTGCTGCTGGACGCCACGGCCTTCACCGTCAACCCCAGCCTGTTCGCCAGGCTGCCGTTCGACGCGGCCACCCGCGCCATCGTCGCCGGCCCCGAGATGCGGCAGCGCTTCGCCGAAATGGGCGTGCAGGGCGTGGGTTCGAGCGCGCAGGAGTTCAAGTCCTTCGTGCAATCCGAAACCGCGAAGTGGGCTGGCGTGATCCGCGCAAGCGGCATCCGCATGGATTGAAGGAGATTTACCGTGTTCAAGCCAAATCGACCTCTGGTGCTTGTTGGGAAAGCGCTGACAGCTACCGTATTGGTAGCATCCGGCGCCTGCTTCGCGCAGGCGTACCCCTCCAAACCGGTCAAGCTGGTGGTGGGCTTCGCCGCCGGCGGCCCCACCGACGTGGTGGCCCGCGCCTTCGCCGACCACGCCAGCCGCGCGCTGGGCCAGCCCTTCGTGGTGGAGAACAAGCCCGGCGCCAACACCATCCTGGCCGCGCAGGCCGTGGCCACGGCGCCGGCCGACGGCTACACGCTGCTGTTCGGCGCCACCAACCACACGATGATCCCCGCGCTCTACGGCGACCGCGTGAAGTTCGACGCCGTGAAATCCTTCCAGCCCGTGTGCACCGTCGCCACCAGCCCCACGGTGCTGGTGGTGGGGCCGGCGATGCAGGCGCGCACGCTGGGCGCCTACGTGGCCAAGGCGCGCGCCGAGCCCGGGCGCGTGACGGCGGGCACGCCGGGCGTGGGCAGCTCGGGCCACTTCGCCACCGAGATGTTCGCGCGCGCCAACGGCCTCAAGCTCAACCACGTGCCCTACAAGGGCGCGGCGCCGGTGGTCAACGACCTGATGGGCGGGCAGCTCGACAGCTCGTTCGCCACGCTGGGCTCGGTGCTGCCGCAGATCGAAGGCGGCAAGCTCGCGGCGCTGGCCGTGGCGTCGCCCAGGCGCTCGGCGCTGCTGCCGCAGGTGCCCACCTTTGCCGAGGCCGGCGGGGGCGACTTCTCGGCCGACGCCTGGTACGGCGTGCTGACCCCGGCGGGCGTGCCGGCTTCAATCGTGCAGGCGCTCGAAGGCGCTGCCGCGGCCTTCGCCAAGAGCGCGGCCACGGCCGACAAGCTGCGCGGCCTGGGCCTGGAGGCCGCGTCGCTGTGCGGCGCGCCGTTCGCCGAGCAGGTGCGCCGCGAGGTGGCCACCTACACCCGCATCGCGCGGGAGCTCGACCTCAAGGCCGACTGAAGAAGGCCGCCGTCCTTCGTTCTCAGCTATGGAGACCTTATGAAATCCCTCAAGCAATACCTGCTGGCCGCCTGCGCCTGCATCGCCCTGGCTGCGCACGCCGCGTTCCCCGAGCGGCCCATCACCATCGTCGTGCCCTACGCGCCGGGCGGCGCGGCCGATGCCGTGGCCCGCGTGATCGCCAGCCGCGTGGGCACCAGGCTCGGCGGCAGCGTGATCGTGGACAACAAGGCCGGCGCCAGCGGCACCATCGGCGCGTCCTACGTGGCCAAGGCACAGGCCGACGGCTACACCATGCTCTACGACGCCACGCCGTACTCCATCAACCCGCACCTGTTCCCCAGGATGCCGTACGCGGCCAACGCGCTGCAGCCGCTGTCGCTGGTGCTGCTGGCGCCCAACGTGCTGATCGTGCCCGCCGGCTCGCCGTACAAGACCGTGAACGACCTCATCGCCAAGGCCAGGGCCGAGCCGGGCAAGCTCAACTTCGCCTCAGGCGGCAGCGGCACGGTGCAGCGCCTGGCGGCCGAGCTGTTTCGCCAGAAGCTCGGCCTGGACATGGTGCACGTGCCCTACAAGAGCGGCGGCCCGGCCATCACCGACGTGATGGCGGGGCAGGTGGACTTCATGTTCGGCACCGTGGCCGCCACCTCGCCGCACATCGCGGCCGGCAAGCTGCGCGCGCTGGCCGTGTCCTCGCCCGAGCGCTCCAGGCGCCTGCCCGACGTGCCCACGGTGGCCGAGGCCGCCATTCCCGGCTACGAGGCCTACGAGTGGAACGGCGTGTTCCTGCCCGCGGGCACGCCCGCCGGCATTGCCGCCAGGCTGCACAAGGCGCTGGCCGAGGTGCTGCAGGAGGACGAGGTGCGCCAGCGCCTGGCCGACCTGGGCGCGCAGCCCATCGGCTCCACGCCGGCCGAGTTCGCTGCCTTCCTCAAGAAGGAAGACGCGAAGTGGGGCGAGGTGGTGCGCAAGGGCAACATCAAGCTGGACTGAGCACCTCCATGGCGCAGCCCCCGCTTCCCGCGCCCGTGCCGCATTCCGTGGGCCTGAACCGGCCCGCGCGCACGCTGCCGCCGCTCGCGTGCGACAGCCACATGCACATCTTCGACCCGCGCTTCGCGCCGTCGCCGCACTGGAAGCGCACGCCGCCCGACGCGCCCGTGGCCGCGTACCGGCGGCTGCAGCAGCGCCTGGGCACGCAGCGCACGGTGGTCGTCACGCCTTCCACCTACGGCACCGACAACGCCTGCACGCTCGATGCGCTGGACCAGCTGGGCGACGGCGCGCGCGGCGTGGCCGTGGTGGCGCAGGACGTGGGCGATGCCGAACTCGACCGCCTGCACGCGCGCCGCGTGCGCGGGCTGCGCGTGAACTTCGTCACGCCGCAATCCTGGGGCGAGACCACGCCGCAGATGCTGGCCACGCTGGCGCGCAAGGCCGCGCGCCTGCCGGGCTGGCACGTCCAGGTCTTCATGCATCCGGAGCAGATCGTGGCCCTGGAAAGCGTGCTTGCCGCGCTGCCCGTGCCGCTGGTGATCGACCACCTGGGCCGCATCGATCCGGCCGAGGGGCCATCCGCCGACGGCTACGGCGCGCTGCGCCGGCTGCTGGACGGCGGCAACGCCTGGGCCAAGCTCTCGGGCTCGTACATGCGCTCGACCGCGCCCGCATATGCGGATACGCTGCCGCTCGCCCAGGCGCTGGTGCGCGCCGCGCCCGAGCGGCTGGTGTGGGGCAGCGACTGGCCGCACACCACCGAGGCGCCGGGCACCGTGAACGATGCCGACCTGGTGGACCTGCTGCGCGCCTGGGCCGGCCCGGGCGCGGCGATGGACCGCATCCTCGTGGCCAACCCGGCGCGCCTGTACGGCTTTTGAAGGATTGACCGATGTTTTTGCTGCAAGCCCCCCAAGTCCGTGAACTGGAGCCGTTCACGTCCATGCCCGAATCGCTGCGCCGCCCCGAGCGCAGCGCCTGGGCCGACGCCAACCGTGGCGGCGCGGTGACGGACTCCTTCCTCGAAGGCCCGGTGTTCGACGACGCCGGCAACCTCTACGTGACCGACATCCCCTGGGGCCGCGTGTTCCGCATCGACCCCCAGGGCGCCTGGACCCTGGTGGCCGAGTACGACGGCGAGCCCAACGGCATGAAGTTCCTCGATGCGGGCACGCTGCTCATCACCGACTACAAGAACGGCCTGATGCGCCTGCATGTCGCGAGCGGAAAGGTCACGCCGTACCTGGAGCGGCGCAACAGCGAGCGCTTCAAGGGCGTGAACGACCTGGTGTTCGACAGCCAGGGCAACCTGTATTTCACCGACCAGGGCCAGAGCGGCCTGCACGACCCGAGCGGGCGCCTGTACCGCCTGCGCCCGAATGGGCAGCTCGACCTGCTGCTCGCCAACGTGCCCAGCCCCAACGGCGTGGCGCTGTCGCCCGACGAGCGCGTGCTGTACCTGGCCGCCACGCGCGGCAACTGCGTGTGGCGCGTGCCGTTGCTGCCCGACGGCAGCGTGGCCAAGGTGGGCCGGTTCTTCGCCTCCTACGGCCCCAGCGGCCCGGACGGGCTGGCCGTGGATGCCGATGGCCGCGTGCTCGTCGCCAACCCGGGCCTGGGCTACGTCTGGGTGCTCAACGGCCGGGCGGAGCCGGTGCTGGTGCTGCGCGGCGCGCCGGGCAGCTCCACCACCAACCTGGCCTTCGGCGGCGAGGGCCGGCGAACGCTCTACGTGACCGACTCCTCGCACGGGCGCATCCTGCGCGCGGCGCTGGACGCGCCGGGGCTGGCGCTGCACCGGCCCCGCTGAACCATGGCGCGCTAATTGATCACCGCGCCGGACTGGCGGGCGATGCCTTGCCACTTGGCCGACTCGGCCTGCATGAAGGCCTCGAATGCCGCGGGCGTGTTGGAGACGACTTCGCCGCCAAGGTCGATCAGCCGCGCGCGCAGGTCGGGCTGGTCCACCACCGCGCGGATGTCCCGGCTGATGCGCTCGCGCAGGCCCTTGGGCAGCGATGCGGGCGCGAGCACGCCGAACCAGGTGGCGGCCTCGAAGTTCGGGAGCCCCGCCTCGGCGAACGTGGGAATGGCGGGCACCTTCTCGATGCGGCTGCCGTTGGCCAGCGCAATGGCCTTGAGCTTGCCCGAGGCGATGTGCGGCAGCACCACGGTGAGCGTGGCGAACATCGCGTCCACCGAACCGCCCAGCAGGTCGGTGATGGCCGGCGCGTCGCCCTTGTAGGGCACGTGCACCATGCGCGTCTTCATCGCGGCGTTGAACATCTCGCCCGTGAGGTGCTGGGCCGTGCCGTTGCCGGGCGAGGCGTAGGCCGCCTTGTCCGGGTTGGCGCGCACGTAGCGGGTGAATTCGTCGAGCGTCGATACGTCCAGGCTGGGCCGCACGACCAGCACCAGCGGCACCTTGGCGACCAGCGTGAGCGCGGCGAAGCTCGCCAGCGGGTCGTAGTCGAGCTTCTTGTACAGCGCGGCGCTGATGGTGTGCGCCGAGGTGGTCATGTAGAGCAGGTGGCCGTCGCCGGGCGCGCGCGCCACCTGCGCGGCGGCCAGGGTCGTGCCGGCGCCGGGCTTGTTGTCGATGACGACCGGCTTGCCCCAGCGCGGGCCCAGCTTGTCGGCCACGGCGCGGGCCACGATGTCGGTGGCGCCGCCCGCCGCGTAGGGCACGACGAGGTGGACGTTGGTGGAAGGGAAGGGCGCTTCCTGGGCGAAGGCCAGGCCGGGCGCGCATGCGGCGGCCAGGGCGCAGCGCAGCGCGCCGCGGCGGGTGATGGATTGCATGTCTTTCTCCTGCGCGCTTCAGCGCTGGCCGGCGATCAGCCGGCTGATGACGGGGTGGTACTTCTCGCCCAGGCCGTTGTCGATGGCCTGCTGGAACCATTCATCGACGACGGCCGCGCCGCGCGCGTCCACGCCCGCGGCGCGCGCCAGCTGCAGCGCGTACTTCAGGTCCTTGCGCGCGTAGAGCACGGAGAACGCGCGCTCGGGGAACTCGCCGGGCAGCACGGCCTTCATGCCGTGGTTGCGCAGCGCGAAGCTGTCGGCCGAGCCTTTCGAGAGCGTGTCGAACAGCACGGCGGGATCGACTCCAGCCTTCTCGCCGATGGCCTTGGCCTCGCTCACGGCCACCACGGTCTCGAAGAGCACCATGTTGTTGAGGATCTTGAGCACCTGGCCGCAGCCCACGGGGCCGCACAGCGCGATGTCGGAGGCGAAGGTGGCGATCAGCGGCTTGACGGCTTCGAACACCTCGGGCGCGGCGCCCACCATCACCGCGAGCGTGCCCGCCTCGGCGGCGGCGCGGGTGCGCGCCACGGGCGCGTCCACGAACCGCGCGCCCAGGGCCGCGAATTCGCCGGCCAGCGCGCGCGTGGTGTCCACGGGCGAGGTGCTCAGGTCCACGATGGTCTGGCCCGCGCGGGCCGAGGCCAGCAGGCCGCCGTCCTGGCGGCACAGCTGCGCGACGACCTCGCCCGAGGGCAGCGAGAGGAAGACGACGTCGGCCGCCTGCATCACGGCCGCGGCGCTGGGCGCGGCCTGCACGCCGTGCGCGGCCAGGCGCTGCAGCGGGGCGGCGTCGAGGTCGTGCGCGATCACGCGGGCGCCGGTCTTCACGGCGAGGTTGCGGCAGATGGGTTCGCCCATCACGCCCAGGCCGATGAAGCCGATCACTTGGCTGGTGGTGTTGCTCATGTGTGGTGTTCCTGTCGGCCGTTCAGGCCATGCCGAAATAGATGCCCTTGGGCTGCTGGTACAGCCGCATGCCGGAGGCGCCCTTCTCGCGCCCGATGCCGCTTTCCTTGAAGCCGCCGAAGGGCGTGGAGATGGACAGCTGCTTGTAGGTGTTGATCCAGACGGTGCCCGCCTCCAGCGCGCGTGCGACGCGCCAGGCGCGTCGGTAGTCGGCCGTCCAGACGCCCGAGGCGAGGCCGAAGGCACTGTCGTTGGCCTGGGCGACGAGGTCTTCCTCGTCGTCGAACGGCAGCACGCAGAGCACCGGGCCGAAGATTTCCTGCTGGGCGATGGCGGCGCGGTTGTCGATGCCGCCGATCACCGTAGGCAGGTAGTAGGCGCCGCGCGCCAGCGCCGCCGCGCCGGGCCGCGCCCCGCCCGCGAGGATCTGCGCACCAGCCGTGCGCGCGTCCTCCACCATGCGCTCGACCTTGTCGCGGTGCGCGAAGGTGGCGAGCGGGCCCATCTCGGCGCCGGCCGCGTCGGGCAGGTCCACGCGCAGCGACCGGGCGCGCTCCACGAGCTTGCGCACCACCGCATCGTGCACGGAGCGCTGCACGAACAGGCGCGAGCCGGCCACGCACGACTGGCCGCTGCCCTCGAAGATGCCGTCGGCCACGGCGGCCACGGCGGCGTCGATGTCGGCATCGGCGAAGACGATGTGCGGCGACTTGCCGCCCAGCTCCAGCGCCACGGGCATGAGCTTGCGCGCGGCCACCTCGGCGATGCGCCGGCCGCTCTCCGTGCCGCCCGTGAACGACACCATGCGCACCAGCGGGTGCGCGACCAGCGCCGCGCCCACGTCGTGCCCGGTGCCGGGCAGCACGTTCAGCAGCCCCGGCGGCAGGCCGGCCTCCAGCGCGATGCGGCCCACGGCCAGGCCGGTCGAGGGCGTGACCTCCGATGGCTTGAGCACGACCGCGTTGCCCGCCGCCAGCGCGGGGGCGATCTTCTGCGCCTCCATCGTCAGCGGCGAATTCCACGGCGTGATGGCCGCCACCACGCCGTAGGGCTCGTAGGCCGTCATGGAAAGGTAGTTGCCGCGCGCCGGCGTCACCTCCGAGCCCGTCGTCTCGCAGACCGCGCCGTAGTAGCGGAAGGTGGCGGCGGCGCTCTTGACCTGCTTGACGCACTCGCTCCACACCTTGCCGTTCTCGAGCATCTGCAGGCGCGCGAGATGGTCGCCGTCGCGCTCCATGCGGTCGGCGATGCCGAACAGGATGCGCGCGCGCTGCATCGGCAGCATCTGCGTCCAGGCGCCGGCCTTGCAGGCCTGCGTCGCGCTGCGGACGGCTTCGTCCACGGCGCGCGGCCCTGCGGCGGCCACTTCATGGTTGGTTGCGCCCGTCGCCGGGTTGACGGAGACCAGCGGGGCAATGCCGTCCTCGCCCGGCGCATCCTTCCCCGCGATCAGCATGGGCTTGTGTTCAAGCATCTGGGACCTTTCGAGTTTCCTCTGACAGAACAAAAATTCTATTTTTATAATTTTCGTGGACAAACTCGACGCAAAGGCTCAGTGTTTCTACTGATGGAACTGAAGTTCTGAAAATTGCCGGGCGCAATGGATTGCGCGCGAGGGCGCATCCCGCCTGGCGCGGCGGTCAGGTGTGCTGCGGGAGGGTGGGGGGAGTCAGGAGGCGCTCGGCCACTTCCCGCCCAGGCTGTGCGTGGCGCGCTGGGCCGCGGCCAGGACGAGGGTCTTCATGCGCTGCACCGCGAGCTCGGAAAACCGCTCCAGCGGCCCCGACACCGAGATCGCGCCGAGCAGCGAGGCCGAAGGGCCGAAAACCGGCGCCGCGATGGCGCCGCAGAGGGGGTCGCGCTCGCCGAACGACGTGAAGACGAGATCGCCGGAGGCCGCGGCCAGGGCCTGCGGGCCCTGCTCCAGGGTGGTGATCACCTTGCCCGCGGCGCCCTTGTGCAGGGGCAGCAGGTCGCCGGGGCGCACGCGATCCAGCGTCGAGTGGTTGGAGTCGATGCGCATGAGGCACAGGCGGTGGTTCTGATCGTGGCGCACGTGGAACGACGGGCTTTCCGTGCCCTGCTCCACCAGCCACTGCAGGATGGGCTGGATGGCGCCCTGCAGGCCGTGCACCTGTTCGAACGAGCGGCCGAACACGAAGGCCAGCGGCCCCAGCGCATACCGCTTGTCCGCGCGGTGGGTGACCAGCCCGGCGCGCTCCAGCGAGGCCAGCAGGCGCAGCAGCGTGCTCTTGTACATCCCGGTGACGTTCGAGAGTTCCGTGAGCGTGAGCGCCTGGGGCGAGTTCGCCAGCGCCGTGGCGATGTGCAGCGCGCGATCGACCGCGGCGACACCGTCGCTCTTGTCCGAGGGCTCCGTGGAGGGCAGGGCTGGCATGGCGCGCGTTGGATGGTAGCTGGCTATGGATTCTATCTTGGGCAACCTGCTGTCCATTCCGGATGTGCGGGAGGCATGCCCGTTTGCAATTGTTCGGGGGTTAACCCCTATCGGTAATGGGTTGACTGGAGGATGAGTTTACTGAAAACTGAAAAAAAGAGAACGAAAATTCTCTTAGATGGAACAACTTGATCGGGAACAGGAGACTGCATGAACGTGAAACGAAATTTTCTGGCGACCGCCGCGGCGGCGCTGTTTGCCGGCCTGGCGGGGGCGCCTGCCATGGCGCAGGGGTACCCCGGCAAGCCCATCCGCTTCGTGGTGGGCTTCAGCGCGGGCAATTCCATCGATTCGGTGGCCCGCATCATTGCCCAGCACCTGTCGGCCAAGCTGGGGCAGCCGGTGGTGGTGGACAACAAGACGGGGGCCAACGGCATGCTCGCCGCCACCGAGGTCGCGCGTTCGCAGCCCGACGGGTACACGGTGCTGATCAGCAACTCGAGCACCATCACCGTGAACCCGTTGCTCTTCAAGAAGATGAACTACGACCCGAAGAAGGACTTCGCTCCGGTGTCGCTCATGGTGTCGGTGCCGTTCATCCTGACGGTCAATCCGCAGAAGGGGCCGATCGGCACGGCGCCCACGCTGCAGGACATGCTGAATGCGGCCAAGGCCAAGCCGGGTGCCTATTCCTACGGGTCGGCGGGGATGGGCAATCTCACGCAGCTGAGTTTCGAGCTGCTCAACGGCATGGCAGGCGTGAACATGACGCACGTGGCCTACCGTGGCTCGGCCCCGGCCCAGGTGGCGCTGCTGGGCGGCGAGGTGGACGCGGCTTTCGACAACCCCTCGGCCGTTCCGAAGATCAAGGCGGGCCAGCTGCGCGCGCTGGCCGTGACGTCGGCCCAGCGCTGGCACGAACTACCCGACGTGCCGGCCATCGCGGAGGCCGGCTATCCGGGCTTCGACATCTCGTTCTGGGTCGGCGCCCTCGTGCCCGCGCAGACGCCCGCGCCCGTCGTGAACGCCCTGTCCGAAGCCATAGCGACCGCGGTGCAGAACCCGGCGGTGAAGGCGCGGCTGGAGCAGCAGGGGAACATCCGCATGTTCGGCCCCAAGCGCTTCGCCGAGCAGATCGACAAGGAAACCGCGCAGTACGCGGAAATCATCCGCAAGGCGGACATCAAGCTGGACTGAGCGGGAGCACATCACGATGGCCTGGGACAAGGAACTCGCCGAGCTCGCGCAGCGCAAGGAACTGGCGCAGCGCATGGGCGGAGCGGACAAGGTGCAGCGGCACAGGGACAACGGGAAGATCCCCGTGCGCGAGCGCATCGCGCTGCTCGTGGACGAGGGTTCTCTCGTCGAGGTAGGCGGCCTGGCCGGCTCGGGCCAGTACGACGACGGCGGTCAATTGGTCGATTTCACGCCCGCAAACCTGGTGATGGGACGCGCGCGCATCGGCGGGCGGCCCGCCGTGGTGATGGGCGACGACTTCACCGTGCGCGGCGGCGCCAACGATGGCGCCGTGGGCGACAAAATGATCGTGGCGGAGCAGATGGCGCATGACCTGCGCCTGCCGCTGGTGCGCCTGGTGGATGGCACGGGCGGCGGCGGCTCGGTGAAGAACATCGAGCTCAAGGGGCACACGCTGCTGCCCAAGCTCAAGTCCTGGCCCTACATCGCGCGCAACCTGGCCACCGTGCCCGTCGTGGGGCTGGCGCTGGGATCGGTGGCGGGGCTGGGCGCGGCGCGCGTGTCCGCCAGCCACTATTCGGTGATGGTGCGCGATACCGCGCAGCTCTTCGTCGCGGGCCCGCCCGTGGTGGCGCGCACGGGTCAGGTGCTCGGCAAGAACGAGCTGGGCGGCGCACAGATCCACGCGCGCAATGGCGTGGTGGACGACGAGGTCGCCTCCGAGGCCGAAGTCTTCGAGCGCGCGCGCCGCTTCCTCTCGTACCTGCCCGCGTCCGTGCACGAGCTGCCCCCGCGCGCCGAAGGCGGGCGCGAAGCCTCGGCGAACCAGGCGGCGCTGCGCGGCGCCATTCCGGAGAACACGCGCTCGGTCTACAAGATCCGCACCATCGTGGAGACCCTGGTGGACAGCGGCTCGTTCATGGAGATCGGCCGCCATTGGGGCAAGGCCATCGCGGCGGGCCTGGCGCGCATCGACGGCTGGCCGGTCGTCGTCGTCGCAAGCGATCCGTACCACTACGGCGGTGCCTGGGACCGCCAGACGACCGAGAAGTACATGCGCATGGTGGACCTGGCCGAGCAGTTCCACCTGCCCGTGCTCAACCTCGTGGACGTGCCTGGCTTCCGCATTGGCCTGGAGGCCGAGAAGGAAGGCGTGATGCGCGCCGGCGTGCGTGCGCTTACCGCCGTGGCGCAGAGCACGGTGCCCTGGTGCACGGTGATCCTGCGCAAGGCCTTCGGCGTCGCCGGAGGCGGGCACCAGAACGCCGAGCGCTTCAACTTCCGCTATGCGTGGCCTTCGGCCCAGTGGGGTTCGCTGCCCATCGAAGGCGGGCTGGAGGTGGCCTACAAGGCCGAGATCGAGGCCGCCGAAGATCCCGACGCGGCCCGCGCGCGCATCGAGGCCCGCGTGCGCAGCCTGACTTCGCCCTTCCGCAGCGCCGAGGCGTTCGTGGTGGAAGACATCATCGACCCGCAGGACACGCGCGCCCTGCTGGTCGAGTTCGCCAACCTTGCCGCGCCGCTGCGCCAGGCCGGCCCGGTGCGCTTCGGGTTCCGCCCATGAGCGAGGCCATGCCAGCGCGGGCGTCCCGCTCCATCCGCCGCATCCTGGTCGCCAACCGCGGCGCGGTGGCGGCCCGGGTGATCCGCGCGGCGAAGGCGCTGGGGATCGAATCCGTCGCGGTGCATTCCACCGCCGACGAGCGGATGCCCTATCTGAAAGAGGCCGATGCCGCGGTCTGCATCGGCGACGCGCCCGCCTCCGCGAGCTACCTGAACCAGGAGGCCGTGCTGCGCGCGGCCCGGGACACCGGCGCCGACGCGGTGCACCCAGGCTACGGCTTCCTGTCCGAAAACGCGGCCTTCGCCGAGCGCGTGGAAGCCGAGGGGCTGTGCTTCATCGGCCCCAGCCCGCGATGGATCAAGACCCTGGGCCACAAGACGGCAGCGCGCGCGCTGATGCAGGCGCACGGCATGCCCATGACGCGCAGCAGCGCGCTGCTGCCGGACGACCTTGGCGAGGTGACCCGCGTCGCCTGCGGCATGGGTTTCCCCCTCATGCTCAAGCCCGCGAACGGCGGCGGGGGCATCGGCATGCTGCCGGTGCGCGGGCCGGAGGAGATCGCCGCGGCCTGGCGGCAGGCGCAGTCCACCTCGGCCAAGGCCTTCGGCGCCTCTGAGCTGTACTTCGAGACGCTGATCGACACGCCGCGGCACGTGGAATTCCAGTTCCTCGCGGACCGCCACGGGCAGGTGCGCTGCCTGTACGAACGCGACTGCTCCGTACAGCGGCGCAACCAGAAGGTCGTCGAGGAGGCGCCCGCGCCGGGCATTCCCCGCGACGCCGTGCAGGCCATGGCCCGGCGGCTGGAGGCGATCCTGGCCGGCATCGGCTACGACGTCATCGGCACCGTGGAGATGCTCTACACGCCCGCGACGGGCTTCACGTTCCTGGAGGTGAACACGCGGCTGCAGGTGGAGCACGCGGTGACGGAAGAGGTCACCGGCGTGGACATCGTCGCGGCGCAGATCCGGCTGGCCGCGGGCGAGCCGCTCGCCGCCGTGCTGCCCGCGTCCGTTTCATGCAACGGCCACGCGGTGGAGGCGCGCATCTACGCGGAAGACCCCGTGCGTTTCTTCCCGTCCCCGGGCGAACTCGCCGTGTTCGCGCCGCCGGCGGGCGAGGGCATCCGCGTGGAGACGGGCTATGCCGCAGGCACCCGCGTATCGAGCCACTACGACCCGATGCTCGCCAAGGTCATCGCGCACGGCGCCGACAGGGCCGAAGCGGTCGCCCGGCTGACCGGCGCGCTGGAGCGCTTTCGCGTCGAAGGCGTGAAAACCAACATTCCCTACGTGCTGCGCGTCCTGCGCGACCCGGCGTTCGCGGACGGCCAACTGCACACCCAACTGGGCGCCGCGATCGCATCGCGCCCCCTTTGAAACAACGTTCCTCCAGGAGATTTCCCATGCCCACTCTCTGCTCCCCGCTGGCGGGCCGCGTCGTCGCCCACTGCACCGCTCCCGACGACAGCGTGTCGGCCGGCGACCCGCTCTTGATCGTCGAATCCATGAAGATGGAGATCCCCGTGGAGGCGGAGGCCGGCGGCGCCGTGGTGCGCTACCTGGTCGAGGTCGGCGCGGAAGTGGCCGAAGGCCAGCCGCTGGTGGAACTGCGATGAACGGCGGCTTCGAGCGCCACGGCAGGGTGGCCCTGGTCCGATGGGCCAACCCGCCCGTCAACGGCCTGTCGTTCGCGTTGCGCCAGCACCTGTCGGCGGCACTGGACGCGGCCGTGGCGGATACGGCCATCGACGCCATCGTGCTCGCGGGCGAGGGCCGCATGTTCTCGGGCGGCGCGGACATCCGCGAGTTCAACACGCCCCGGGGCGTGGCCGAACCGACCACGCCCCAGCTGATCCAGCGCATCGAGAACCTGGGCAAGCCCGTGGTGGCGGCCATCCACGGCTCTGCGCTCGGTGGTGGCCTGGAGCTGGCATTGGGCTGCCACTGGCGCGTGGCCGACGCCCAGGCGGTGGTCGCCCTGCCCGAGGTGAAACTGGGCCTGCTGCCCGGCGGCGGCGGAACGCAGCGCCTGCCCCGGCTCGTAGGTGTCGAAGCGGCGCTCGACTGGATCGTTTCCGGCAGGACGATCAGCGCCGCCAAGGCCCTGGAGGCGGGCCTGCTGGACGCGGTGTTCGAAGGCGACTGGCTGTCGCGGGCGATCGCGTTTGCGGCCGGTCTCGATCCCGCGAAGGCGCTGCGGCCCACGGGCGCGCGCGCCGTCACGCCGCCCGCCGATGCGGCGGCGCTGTTCGGCGCCGCGCGCGAGAAGGCGCGCAAGACCGCGCGTGGCCTGGAGGCGCCGCTGCAGTGCATCGCCTGCGTCGAGAAATCGCTCGACGGCCCGCTGCAGGAAGGTCTGGCATTCGAACGGCAGCGCTTCGTCGAGCTCGTGAACGGCACGCAGTCCAAGGCGCTGCGCCACCTGTTCTTCGGCGAGCGAGAGGCAGCCAAGCCGCCGCCCGATGCGCAGGGCGCGGCCCTGCGCCCCGTGCAGCGCGTGGGTGTGATAGGCGCGGGCACGATGGGCGGCGGCATCGCGATGGCCTTCGCCAATGCGGGCTACGCCGTGACGCTGGTCGAGGTCACCGACGCGGCCCTCGCCAAGGGCCTGGAGACGATCCGCCGCAACTACGCGGCCACGGTGGCCAAGGGCAAGCTGGACGAGGCGCAGATGCAGGCCCGCCTGGCGCGCATCCACGGCTCCACGGCCATGCCCGATCTCGCGCAGGCGGACCTGGTCATCGAGGCAGCCTTCGAGGACATCGCCGTCAAGCACGGCCTGTTCCGGCAACTGGACGCCATCGCCAGGCCCGGCGCCATCCTCGCGACCAACACCTCGCGGCTCGACGTCAACGACATCGCCGCCGTGACGCGCCGCCCGCAGGACGTGGTGGGGCTGCACTTCTTCAGTCCCGCCCACGTCATGAAGCTGCTGGAGATCGTGCGCGGCCGGGCCACGGCGCCCGACGTGATCGCCACGGTGCTGGGCGTTGCCAAGCGCATCGGCAAGGTGCCCGCCGTGGTGGGCGTGTGCGATGGCTTCGTGGGCAACCGCATGGTGAGCCCCTACACGCGCGAGGCGCACTTCCTGCTGGAGGAGGGTGCGAGCCCCGCGCAGGTGGACCAGGCCGTGGAGCGCTTCGGCATGGCCATGGGCCCGCTGCGCATGGGCGACATGGCGGGGCTGGACATCAGCTGGGCCGCGCGCAAGCGCCAGGCTCCCACGCGTCCCAGGCACCTGCGCTACTGCCACATCGCCGACCGGCTCTGCGAGTCGGGCCGCCTGGGGCAGAAGACGGGCGCGGGCTTCTACCGCTACGAGCCGGGCAGCCGCGCGCCCGTGCCCGACCCGGCCGTGGAGTCGATCATCGATGCCTGCGCAAGCGAGTCGGGCATCACGCGCCGCGCGATCACCGACGAGGAGATCGTGGAGCGCACCATGTACGCGCTGGTCAACGAGGCCGCGCGCATCCTGCAGGACGGCGTGGCGCGCCGCGGCAGCGACATCGACGTGATCTACGTGAACGGCTACGGCTTTCCCGCCGCGCGCGGCGGCCCGCTGTTCTATGCCGACACCGTGGGCCTGCCCAAGGTGCTCGCGCGCATCGAGGAATTTCACCGCATCCACGGCCCGCTGTGGGAGCCTGCGCCGCTGCTTGCGCAGCTCGTAGCCCAGAGCCAGTCCCTCTCCGGCTATGTGGTGCCCACCGACCCCACCTGAACGACCATGACCGCCAACATCCCATCTACGGGCGGCCCCGATGCCGCCTATCTCCACCATCTGGCCCAGGGCCGGTTCCGCATCCAGCAATGCGGCGCGTGCGCGCGGCACGTGTTCTATCCACGGGTCGCCTGCCCGCACTGCGGCAGCGCCGACCTGCGCTGGATGGACGCCAGCGGCCAGGGCACCGTCCATGCGTGCAGCGTGGTCATGGGCAAGCCTGGCACGGGCACCGACTACGCCATCGTGCTCGTCGACCTGGACGAGGGCGTGCGCATGATGGGCCGCGTGCGGGAGCATCCGCAGGACCAGGTGCGTATCGGCATGCGCGTGCAGGCCCGCATCGTGGAGCAGGACGGCAAGCCGCTCGTGGTATTCGTTCCCCAAGGCGCGGGAGGTGCGCAATGAGCCTGCAACAACTTCGCGGCAAGGCCGCCATCGTGGGCGTGGGCCATGCCGGCATCGGCGAGGCGACCGGCTTCAGCGCCATGGAAATCCTGGGCCAGGCCGCGCTCGCGGCGGTGGACGATGCGGGGCTCACGCTGCGCGACATCGACGGCCTGGCCACCTGCAGCTCGGCGGCCAGCATGTGGGCGCTGCCGGTGGCCGAATACCTGGGCCTGCGGCCGCAGTTCATCGACAGCACCATGCTGGGCGGCTCCAGCTTCATCGCCCACCTGATGCCCGCGATGCTGGCGCTGGAGAGCGGCCAGTGCAACGCGGTGCTCGTGTGCTACGGCAGCACGCAGAAGACGGGTACGTTCTCGCGCAAGGCCATGTCGGATGCGTTCCGCCTGATCGACCCGCTGCCCTACGAGCACCCCTACGTGCCCATCCAGCCGCTCACGTCCTACGCGCTGGCCGCGTCGCGCCACATGCACGAGTTCGGCACCACGCGCGAGCAGCTCGCCGAGGTGGCCGTGGCCGCGCGCCGCTGGGCGCAGCTCAACCCCGAGGCGGTGATGCGCGAGCCGCTCAGCATCGACGACGTGCTGTCCGCGCGCATGGTCTCCACGCCGCTCACGGTGCGCGACTGCTGCCTCGTCACCGACGGCGCGGGCGCCTTCGTGCTCATGCGCGCCGACCGCGCCAGGGTCCAGGTGCCCAGGCCCGTGTACGTGCTCGGCAACGCCACGGCGGTGTGGAACCGGCAGATATCGTCCATGGAGAACCTCACCGTCACCGCCGCGTCGGAGTCGGGCCGGCGTGCCTTCGAGATGGCGGGCCTTGCGCCCTCGGACGTGGACGTGGTGGGCCTCTACGACGCGTTCACGATCAACACGCTGCTGTTCCTCGAAGACCTGGGCTTTTGCAAGAAGGGCGAGGCCGGCGCGTTCGTGGAGAACGGCGGCATCGCGCCGGGCGGGCGGCTGCCGGTCAACACCAACGGCGGCGGGCTCTCGTGCGTGCACCCGGGCATGTACGGCATCTTCCTCGTGATAGAGGCGGTGCGGCAGTTGCGCGGCGAGTGCGGCGCGCGGCAGGTCAAGGATGCGCGCATCGCCCTGGCGCACGGCAACGGCGGCACGCTGTCGAGCCAGTCCACGGCGATCCTCGGTGTGGAGGAAACGCTGTGAACGCACAAGGCAAGGAGCCGGCATGCTGAACAAAGTGACCGCCTCGGTGCACGAGGCCGTGCGCGACGTGCGCGACGGCGCGACCATCCTCATCGGCGGCTTCGGTATCTCCGGAGTGCCCACCGAACTCGTCTGTGCGCTGCTCGACCAGGGTGCGCGCGAACTCACCATCGTCAACAACAACGCCGGCAACGGCAAGATCGGCCTGAGCCAGTTGGTGGAAGCCGGGCGCGTGCGGCGCATGGTGTGCTCGTTCGCGCGCTCGTCCAACCCGTTGGAGCCCAACGCCGTCGCATTCGCCGAGTGGTACCGCGCCGGCAGGATCGAACTCGAATGCGTGCCCCAGGGAACGATGGCCGAGCGCATGCGCGCGGCGGGCTCGGGACTGGGGCCCTTCTTCACGCCCACCTCGTACGGCACCCGCCTGGCCGAGGGCAAGGAAACCCGCGTCATCGACGGCGTGGGCTACGTGCTGGAACAGCCGCTGCGCGGCGACTTCGCCTTCGTGAAAGCGCAGACGGCGGACCCCTGGGGCAACCTCATGTACCGCAATGCCGAGCGCAACTTCGGCCCCGTCATGTGCATGGCCGCCCGGGTGGCGGTGGCGCAGGTGGATGCGGTGGTGCCGCTGGGCACGCTCGCGCCCGAGCATGTGATGACGCCGGGCATCTTCGTGCAACGCGTGGTGCAGGTGGGAGGTCAGGCATGACGACGAACATCCGGCGGCTCAGCCGCGCCGAGATGGCGGCCAAGGTCGCGAACGACATTCCCGACGGCAGCTACGTCAACCTGGGGATCGGCATTCCCACGCTGATCTCCAAGTGCCTGCCGCCGGGCCGCGACGTGATCCTGCACAGCGAGAACGGCATCCTGGGGATGGGCGCCGCGCCCGCGGGCGGCGCCGTGGACCTGAGCCTCATCAACGCGAGCAAGGAGCCGGTCACGCTGCTGGCGGGCGCGTCCATCACCGACCACGTGACCTCGTTCGCCATGATGCGCGGCGGGCACATCGACCTCACCGTGCTCGGCGCGTTCCAGGTCTCCAGCCAGGGCGACCTGGCCAACTGGGACACCGGCGCGCCCGAAGCGATTCCCGCCGTGGGCGGCGCCATGGACCTCGTGGTGGGCGCGCGGCAGGTCTTCGTGGTCATGGAGCACGTGAGCAAGACGGGCGAGCCCAAGATCGTCACCGAATGCACCTACCCGCTCACGGGTGCGCGCGTGGTGGATCGCATCTACACGGATTGCGCGGTCATCGACGTCACGGCGCAAGGGCTGACAGTCCGCTGGATGTGCGAGGGGATGAGCTTCGAGCGCCTGCAGGCGATGACCGCGGCGCCCCTTCTGCCGGGGATCGGCTGAACTACTTGGGTACAACGGCATGAGCTCACATACCACGCACACTTCCCTGGCCGAGCGGTTCTCGTCCCTCGCGCCGCACGTCAACGCGAACGCCTGCCTCGTGCACCGGGGCAGAACGCTGACGGCCGACCTCGTCGTTGTCGTTGGAACGGCGCGGTTCCTGCTGCGCATCCACCAGGGCGAGGTCGTCGAACTTACGCAGCGGTTCGCGCTGTTCCATCCATGCGCGCTCTTCGTGCAGGGAACGGCCGAGGCCTGGGAGTGCCTGTGGAGGGAAGTGCCCCCTCCCGGCTGGCACGACCTGTTCGCCCTGCACAAGCGGGGCGAGATGGTGATCGAGGGGGACACCAGGCTGCTGTTCTCGCATCTCCAGTACCTCAAGGACGTGCTGGAAATGCCGCGCCACGTGCCTGCGGACGCTTGCAACCAGCGAGGAGAAACCAGATGAAAGACCGCATCGAGCCCATCGTCGGCCGCTACATCCACGTGGATGTCCTGGGCGAGACGTGCCGCATCTACTTCGAGGAATGCGGCCAGGGCATTCCCCTGCTGTGCCTGCACACGGCCGGCTCCGACGGCCGCCAGTTCCGCCACCTGCTCAACGACGCCGGCGTCACGGACAGGTTCCGCGTCATCGCGTTCGACATGCCCTGGCACGGCAAGTCCTATCCCCCCGTCGGCTTCCACGAGCGGGACTATGAGCTCACCACCGAGCGCTACGTGGCCACGATCCGCGCGTTCAGCGCCGCGCTGGGGCTGGACCGGCCGGTGGTCATGGGCTGCTCGATCGGCGGGCGGATCGTGCTGCAGCTGGCGCACGCCCACGGCGCCGAATTCCGGGCGCTCATCGGCCTGGAGAGCGCCGACCACCAGCAGCCCTGGTACGACACGAGCTGGCTCAACCGCCCCGACGTGCACGGCGGCGAGGTCTGCGCCGCGCTGGTGTCGGGCTTGATCGCGCCGCAAAGCCCGAGCGAATACCGCCATGAAACCCTGTGGCAATACAAGCAGAGCGGCCCCGGGATCTTCAAGGGCGACCTGTATTTCTACCGCGTGGATTCCGACCTGCGCGGCAAGCTGGGCGGCATCGATACGGCCACCACGCCGCTCTACCTGCTGACGGGCGAATACGACTTCTCCTGCAGTCCCGAGGACTCGATCCGCACCGCCGGAACCATTCCCGGCGCGAAGGTGATCGTCATGGAGGAACTGGGGCATTTCCCCATGAGCGAGAACCCCGGGCAATTCAGGAAATACATCCTGCCCGTGCTGGACGAGATCGCAGCCCGCTGAGCCTTGCCTGCACGCTATTCCAATCCCCAACCAACCTCCAGGAGACAACCATGAAAAAGATCCTTGCCGCCTCGCTGCTGTGCGTGGGCTGCGGCGCATTCGCCCAGGAAGAACTCAAGATCGGCGCCATCGTGACGCTGTCCGGCGCGGGCGCCGCCTGGGGCCAGGCCATGCTGTACGCGGCCGAGCTGGCCGCAGACGACGTGAATGCCAAGGGCGGCCTTGACGTGGGCGGCAGGAAGTACAAGGTCAAGGTCGTCGCCTACGACGACAAGTACCAGGCCGGCGAGGCCGTCACCGCCGCCAACCGCCTGGTGTTCGAGGACAAGGTCAAGTACGTGATCGGTCCCGTGGGTTCGGCCGCCGCATTGGCCGTGGGTCCCATCATGGAGAAGAACAAGGTCGTCATGCTGACCCTGGGCTTCACCGACAAGGCGCTGGCGGCCGACAAGCCGTTCAGCTTCCGGCCCAACCTGACGACGATGGAGACATCGCAGCCCCAGATCGACTGGATCGTCAAGGCCAAAAACATCAAGAAGGTGGGCGCGCTCTTTCCCAACGACGAGACCGGCCAGCAGATCGCCCAGGACCTGGAGAAGGCCTATGCCAAGGCCGGCGCACAGATGAATGCGAAGGAATTCTTCGAGCGCGAGCGCGTGGACATGATGCCCCTGCTGACCCGCATCATGGCCAAGGGCGTGGACGCCATCGAGCTCGACGGCAACGCGCCCGGCACCGCCGGCCTCATCGTCAAGCAGGCGCGCGAGCTGGGCTTCAAGGGCCACATCATCCGCAGCGGCGGCCCGGCCACCGCCGAGATCGTCAACGTGGCGGGCGTGGGCGCGACCAACGGCATGCTGGTCAACACGCCGATCAACCCGGCCAACGCGGAGGTCAAGGCCTATGCCGAGCGCTACTTCGGCAAGTACAAGAAGCGCATGAACGGCTTCAGCCCGGCGTTCTACGACGGCACGCGCATGCTGTTCCAGGCCATGGGTCAGGCGGGCACCGCCACCGACACGGACAAGGTGCGCGTGGCGCTCGAAGGCATCAAGGACTTCAGGGGCATCCTGGGCACCCTGAACTGGACGGGCAAGGAGGTCTACGGCTCCAACCACCAGATCAGCGCGCCGTTCTACGTCGCGCGCGTGCAGGACGGGCAGGAGGTGGTCGAAAGCACCTGCTCCCTCTCCGCCTGCAAGTAAGCACAGGACCTGGGTACCGCCGTGGATTTCACATTCCTCATTGGTCAGGCACTGACCAATGGCCTCATCATCGGGCTGCTCTACCTGCTGATGGCCATTGGCTTCACGCTGGTCTTCGGTGTCATGCGCGTGGTCAACTTCGCGCATGGCGAGTTCTACATGCTGGGCGCCTTCCTCGCCTACGTCTGTGTCACCCGGCTCCAGCTGCCTTTCCTAGCGGCGGTGCTCGCCACTTTCGCCGTGACCCTGGTCGCGGGCTGGATCATCGAAGTGCTGGTGCTCAAGGGCTTTCGCGGCAACGAGCTCAACGGGATGATCAGCACGATCGGGCTGGCGATGGTCCTGCAGAACGGCGCCCTGCTGGTCTTCGGGCCCGACCCCCAGTCCATGCCGCCCGTGGCGCAGGGCGTGGTGTCGCTCGGCCCCATCGTTCTGCCCATGTCGCGGCTGTACGTGGTGGCCTTCTCCATCGCCGTGCTGGCGCTGCTCTACCTGTTCCTCATGCGCAGCAAGGGCGGGCGGGCGCTGCGCGCCGTGGTGCAGGACACCGAGATCGCCAGCGCCCAGGGCATCCGCTCGCACCTCATGTACCCGCTGGGCTTCGGCATCGGCGTGGCGCTGGCGGCCGTCGCGGGCGCGCTGATGGCGCCGGTGTTCTCGGTCTCGCCGAGCATCGGCTCCACGCCACTGCTCAAGGCCTTCATCGTGGTGATCCTCGGCGGGCTGGGGAGCATTCCCGGCGCCGCGCTCGCCAGCCTGCTGCTGGGCGTGGTGGAGAGCGCGGCCAACACCTTCATGTCCAGCAGCATGTCCGACATGCTGCTCTTCGGCTTCGTGATCCTGATGCTGATCTTCCGCCCCTCGGGCCTGCTCGGAAAGTCCGGACGCTGACGCCATGCACGCCTCTTCCACCATTTCGACCATGAAGCCTCGCGCACTCGATTCCGGCGCCGGAGCCCCCCAGGCGCGCTGGCACCTCTGGCTGCCCGGCCTGCTGGTCCTGTTCGCACTGCCGCTGTTCACCAGCAGCCCGTTCCACATGCACCTGGCGGTGCTGATCTGCCTGAACATCATCTTCGTCAACGGGCTCTCCCTGCTCAGCCGCACCGGGCAGCTCTCGTTCTGCCATGCCGCGTTCATGGGCATGGGCGCCTATGCCTCGGTGATCGCCACCACCCAGTGGCATGCGCCCTTCCTGCTGTCGGTGGCGCTCGGCGTGGCCGTCGCCGCTGCCGTGGCCTTCCTGCTCGGCGCCGTGATCCTGCGCTTGCAGGGCGTGTACTTCGTGCTGGTGACTTTTTGCTTCGGCGAGCTGTTCCGGCTGTTCCTGCTGGAGGGCGGCGGCACCACCGGCGGTGCCAACGGCATCGCCAACATCCCGCCGGCGTCCCTGCTTGGCTTCGTGTTCGACACCAAGACGTCGTTCTACGTGCTGGCGGCCGCCTGCGCCTTCGGCTCCATCGCGCTGCTGATCGCGCTGTTCCGCACGCCCCAGGGCACGGCGCTGGACGCGGTGGGCGACAACCAGGAGCTGGCCGAGGCCAGCGGCATCGGCATCCAGCGCACGCAGATGTTCGCGTTCGTGCTGGGATCGGCCATGGCCGGCTTCGCGGGCGCGCTGCTCGCGCACTACCTGGGCTTCGTCTCGCCCGAATCGTTCAACCAGCACATCTCCGTGGCGGCCATCGTCATGCTGGTGATCGGCGGGCGCTCGTCGGTGCTGGGGCCCATCCTGGGCGCGCTCATCATGACGCCGCTGCCCGAGCTGTTCCGCAGCGCGATCGAGACGCAGAACATCCTGTACGGCATCACGCTGATCCTGGTGCTCAAGTTCCTGCCGGGCGGCCTGGTCGGCATGGGTGCCAAGCTGCGCAGGAAGGGGGGCAAGGCATGACCGCGCTGCTGAAAGTGGACGGCCTGTCGCGCTATTTCGGCGGCCTGGCCGCCGTCAAGGACCTGAGCTTCGAGCTCCATGCGGGCGAGATCGTCGGCCTGATCGGCCCCAACGGCGCGGGCAAGAGCACGGCCTTCAACGTGATCAGCGGCTCGCTGGCGCCGTCGGCCGGCCGCATCGAGTTCGCGGGCCAGTCCATCGAGGGCATGCGGCCGAGCCAGGTGGTGCGCCACGGGCTGGCGCGCACCTTCCAGTCGGCCACGGTGTACCCCGCCGCCACCGTGCAGGAGAACCTCTACCGGGGCGCCCTGGCGCGCTTCGACGTGCCCGTATGGGCGCAGATCGCGCAGACGGCCCGCTACCGCGGCGCGCTTCGCCAGGTGCGCGAGGAAGTGGACGAGGTGCTGGAGATCACGGGCCTGGCGCCCTACCGCGACGACGTGGCCGGCGCGCTGGCCTACGGCCACCAGAAGCGCATCGGCGTGGCCATCGGACTGGCCACTCGGCCCCGGCTGCTGCTGCTCGACGAGCCCGCCGCGGGCCTCAACCCCGAGGAGTGCGCGGAGTTCGGCGGCCTGCTCAAGACGCTGCGCGACCGGCACGAGATCTCGCTGCTGTTCGTGGAGCACCACATGGCGCTGGTGATGAACACCTGCGAAAAGATCATCGTGCTCGTGCAGGGACAGAAGATCGCGCAGGGCACGCCCGACGAGGTGCGCAACAACCCCGCGGTGATCGAAGCCTATCTGGGAGTGGACGAAGATGCCCACGGTTGAAGTCAAGGATGTGGTGGTCCACTACGGGCTGGTGGAGGCGCTGCACGGCGTCAGCTTCACGGTGCCGGCCGGCCGGATCGTGGCGCTCGTCGGCTCCAACGGCGCGGGCAAGAGCACCACGCTCAAGGCGTTGATGGGCCTCAAGAAGGTCTCGGCCGGCAGCATCCACGTGGACGGCCGGCGCATCGACGCCACCGGCCCGGCCCAGCGGGTCTCGATGGGGCTGGCGCTCTCTCCCGAGGGGCGCCGGCTGTTCCCGCGCATGACCGTGTGGGAGAACCTCATGGTCGGCGCGCACACCGTCGGCTCGGCGGCGGCGCGCAACCGCTCGCTGGAGCAGGTCTGCGCGCTGTTCCCGCGCGTGCAGGAGCGCCGCAGCCAGCTCGCGGGCTCGCTTTCCGGCGGGGAGCAGCAGATGGTGGCCATCGGCCGCGCGCTGATGTCGCATCCGCAGATCCTGATGCTCGACGAGCCCTCGCTGGGCATCGCGCCCAAGATCGTGTCCGAGATCGCGCAGGCCATCGTGCGCCTGAACCGGGAGACGGGCATCTCCGTGATCCTGGTGGAGCAGAACGCGCGGCTCGCGCTCAAGATGGCGCACCATGCCTACGTGTTCGAGCAGGGCACGGTGATCCGCTCGGGCTCCGGCCAGGAACTGCTGCAGGACGCGTTCGTACAGAAAGCCTTTCTCGGAGTCTGAGCATGGAGACCCTGCCCATCGTCCCGCGCGCCGAAGTGCGCCCGCAGTGGCTGGCCCGGCACCACGAGGCGCCGCTGGAGCCGGAACTGCCCATCATCGACCCGCACCACCATCTGTCCGACAGCCTGTGGGGCGGCTACCTGCAGGACGACCTGCTGGCGGACCTGGGCGCGGGGCACAACATCCAGTCCACTGTCTTCATCCAGGTGGGCTTCGGCTACCGCGAGGATGGCCCCGGGCACCTGCGCCCCATGGGCGAGACGGAGCGCGTAGCGGCCATCGCCGGGCGCATCCCCGCCGAAGCGGGCACGCGGGTCTGCGAGGGCATCGTGGGCTTCGCGGACCTCGCGCTGGGCGCGCGCGTCGAGGAAACCCTGGCCGCGCACCTGCAGGCCGCCGCGGGGCGCTTCCGCGGCATCCGCTGCCACGCGGCCGCGCATGCGCAGTTCCAGTACGGTGTCATGCACGCCCCGCCGCTGCACCTCTACATGGACCCGAAATTCCGCGAGGGCTACGCCACGCTCGCGCGCTTCGGGCTCACGTTCGATTCCTGGGCCTACCACACCCAGCTCGACGAGCTCTGCGACCTGGCGCGCGCCTTCCCCGACATCCCGGTGGTGATCGACCACATCGGCGTGCCCCTGGGCGTGGGCCCCTACGTGGGGCAGCGCGATGCCGTCTTCGCCGAATGGAAGCGGCTGCTGCAAAAGATCGCCGCGCTGCCCAACGTCTGCATCAAGCTCGGCGGCCTGGGCATGAGCGTGTTCGGCTTCGGGTTCCACCTGGCCGGGCGGCCGCCGACCTCCGAGGAGCTGGCGCAGGCCTGGAGCCCCTACATCCTCACCTGCATCGAAATCTTCGGCCCGTCGCGCTGCATGTTCGAGAGCAACTTCCCCGTGGACAAGGGCACGTGCAGCTACCCGGTGCTGTGGAACACCTTCAAGCGGATCACCGCGGGCATGTCGCAGGACGAGAAGCGGCAGCTCTACCGCGACACCGCGGCGCAGTTCTATCGCCTTGCCTGAACGCGTTCGGGGGAGAGGGCTGCCTCGATCGCCTCGCGTACGTTGCGCACGTGCTGCATCCCCGCCGCATCCGCGGCGTCCTCGTCGCCCTGGAGGACGGCCTCGCACATCGCCCGGTAGTCGCGCATGCGTATGCGCTGCAGCGTCGCGGGCCGGTGCTGCGCGTAGACGATGGGCATGTGGATGGTCGGCAGCAGGCGGCGCAGCTCGCGGCTGCCGCTGGTGGCCAGCAGCGCACGGTACAGGGCGCGGCGGGCGCTGGCGAAGACATCCTGGTCCTGGCCGCGGTCGGCCTCATGGAGGCGGGCCAGGGCGTCCTCGATCGGCGCGCGAGGCGCGCCGGCGGCAACGGCGCGCGCGGCGCTGCGCGCGAGCAGGCCGGTCATGCGCTCGGCCACGTCGAGCACCTCCAGGGTTTCCCGCGCCGACAGGGTGCGTATGGCCGCCCCCTTGTTGCGGAAAAGATCCACCAGCCCCTCGGCCGCCAGGCGCTGCAGCGCCTCGCGCACCGAGGCGCGGCTGACGCCGAACTGCGCGGCCAGATCGACCTCCACCAGCCGCTGGCCCGGCACGAAGCGCTGCTGCGCCAGGCCCTGCACGATGCCGTGGAACACCGTGTCGGCGGCGCTCTCCGGGACGTCGGCGGCGGGTTCGGGCAGCGTGTTGGAGGGCATGGGGCAGGCCAGGAAGAAGGTGCCGACGTTAGCACAGCACATGGGGACTTGTTTTCAATATTGTCTGACAATATCATAGGCAATACACCGGCCATCCTGGCTGGCCCTTTTTCATGAGGCCCCGCATGGACTTCTCCCTTTCCCCCGAACTGCGCGCCCTGCGCGACAAGACCCGGCGCTTCATCGCCGAGCAGGTGATCCCGCTGGAGGGCGACCCGCGCCAGTCGCACCACGGCCCCGACGAGGCGCTGCGCCGCGAGCTGGTGGCGCGCGCCCGGGCCGCCGGCCTGCTCACGCCCCATGCCTCGCGCGAGATGGGCGGGCTGGGCCTGTCGCACATCGAGAAGGCCGTGGTGTTCGAGGAGGCGGGCTACTCGCGCCTGGGCCCTACGGCGCTCAACATCCACGCGCCCGACGAGGGCAACATCCACCTGATGGAGGAGGTGGCCACGCCCGCGCAGAAGGAGCGCTGGCTGCGCCCGCAGGTGGCGGGCGCGCTGCGCTCGTGCTTCGCGATGACCGAGCCCTCGCCCGGCGCCGGGGCCGATCCGTCCATGCTGCAGGCCACAGCCGTGCGCGACGGCGGCGACTACGTGATCAACGGCCGCAAGTGGTTCATCACCGGCGCCGACGGGGCGGACTACGCCATCGTCATGGCGCGCATGGAGGACGGCTCGGCCACCATGTTCCTCACCGACATGGACCGCCCCGGCATCGTGCTGGAGCGCAACATGGATGCGATGGACTCCTGCTTCACCGGCGGCCACGGCGTGCTGCGCTTCGACAACCTGCGCGTGCCCGCGGCCGACGTGCTGGGCGAGATCGGCAAGGGCTTCCGCTACGCCCAGGTGCGCCTGGCGCCCGCGCGCCTCACGCACTGCATGCGCTGGCTGGGCCAGGCGCGCCGCGCGCACGACACGGCACTGGACTACGTGCGCAAGCGCCACGCCTTCGGCAAGCCGCTGGTGGAGCACGAGGGCGTGGGCTTCATGGTGGCCGACAACGACATGGACCTGCACACCGCGCGCCTGCACATCTGGCACACGGCCTGGCTGCTGGACCAGGGCGAGAAGTGCAACTTCGAATCGAGCCGCGCCAAGGTCGTGTGTTCCGAGGCCGAATGGCGCGTGGTGGACCGCAGCGTGCAGATGCTCGGCGGCCAGGGCGTGACGGGCGAGACGCCCGTGATGCGCATCTTCACCGACATGCGCGCCTTCCGCATCTACGACGGCCCGAGCGAAGTGCACCGCTGGAGCATGGCGCGCAAGCTCGCCCACCTCTCCGAGAAGGCCGAGGCCGAGCTGCTGCGCGAAGGGGGCGCGGCATGACCGCGGCGATGGACCGGTTCAGCCTGCGTGGCAGGCTGGCGCTGGTGACCGGCGCCTCCAGCGGCCTGGGAACGCACTTCGCCCAGGTGCTGGCCGCCGCCGGCGCCCGCGTGGCCGTGGCCGCGCGCCGCGTCGACAAGCTGCAGGGCGTGGTGGACGCCATCGCGGCCGGGGGCGGCGAGGCGCGCGCCTTCGCGCTCGACGTGGCCGACAGCGCCAGCGTGCGCGCCTGCTTCGACGCGCTGTGCGCCTGGGGTGTGCCCGACGTGGTGGTCAACAACGCGGGCGTGACCGTGACGCGCCCCGCGCTGGAGCAGACGGAGGAAGACTTCGACCACGTGCTCGGCACCAACCTCAAGGGCAACTGGCTCGTGGCCACCGAGGCCGCGCGCCGCATGGTGGCGGCGGGCAAGGGCGGCGCGATCGTCAACGTGGCATCGATCCTGGGCGAGCGCGTGGCGGGCGGCGTGGCGCCGTACGCCATCTCCAAGGCCGGCGTGGTGCAGGCCACCAAGGCCCTGGCGCTGGAGCTGGCACGCCACGGCATCCGCGTGAACGCGCTGCTGCCCGGCTACGTGGTGACCGACCTGAACCGCGGCTTCCTCACCAGCCCGGCGGGCGAGAAGCTGCGCGCGCGCATCCCCAGCCGCCGCTTCGGCGAGGTGACCGACCTGGACGGCCCGCTGCTGCTGCTGGCCTCCGACGCGGGCGCGGCCATGTCGGGCGCCACGCTGGCCGTCGATGGCGCGCACCTGGTGAGCTCGCTATGAGCGGCGCCGCGAATCCCCTGCCTCATTCCCTGCCTGTGGAGGCGCTGGCCGACTACCTGCGCGCCCAGGGCCTGGCGGGCGGCGCGCCGCTCAAGGTGCGCGTGCTCGCGGGCGGGCAGTCCAACCCCACCTACCGCGTCACCGCGGGCGAAGGCCGCGACTACGTGCTGCGCAAGAAGCCGCCGGGCACGCTCATCGCCTCGGCCCACGCCATCGACCGCGAATACCGCGTGATGAAGGCGCTGGCGGACACCGGCGTGCCCGTGCCGCGCATGCTGCACTATTGCGAGAGCGACGCGCTGCTGGGCACGCCGTTCTACGTGATGGAGTTCCTTGAGGGCCGCGTGCTCATGGACCAGTCGCTGCCCGGCATGCAGAGCGCCGAGCGCCACGCCATCTACCGTGAGATGAACCGCGTGATCGCCGCGCTGCACGCGGTCGATTACCGCGCCGTGGGGCTGGGCGACTACGGCAAGGAGGGCAACTACGTGGGCCGCCAGATCGCCCGCTGGTCGCGCCAGTGCCGCGAATCCACCGTGCCCATGAATGAGGCCATGCACCGCCTCATGGATTGGCTGCCCGAGCACCTGCCTGCGGGCGACGAGACCACGCTGGTGCACGGCGACTACCGGCTGGACAACCTCGTCTTCCACCCCACGGAGCCGCGCGTCATCGGCGTGCTGGACTGGGAGCTTTCGACCCTCGGCCACCCGCTGGCCGACCTGGCCTACCAATGCATGGCCTGGCGCATCCCGCCCAGCCTGTGGCGCGGCATCGCCGGGCTGGATTTGCCGGCGCTGGGCATCCCGCAGGAGGCCGAATACATCGCCTGGTACGGCGCCGCCACCGGCCGGGGCGCGGCGGAGCACTGGGATTTCTACATCGCCTACAACCTGTTCCGCATGGCAGCCATCCTGCACGGCATCGCCCAGCGCGCGGCGGACGGCAACGCCGCCGCCGACGATGCGGTGGAGACCGGCGCCAAGGCCGGGCCGCTGGCCGAGCTGGGCTGGGAGAGCGCGCAGCGCTATATGGCGGCGCGTGGGTGAACTATGAAAACAGGAGCTGGTTGCGCTTGCTGTGCGTTGGTTTTTCTATCGAATGACAGGGAAACAATCGTATGGAAAGCGCAGCCAGCTCCTGAATCCAGAGCGCCATCTTGCATGGCGTCGTAGCAATGGCTGCTGGCAGATGGCCAAAACTCGGTCATCCAGCATGCTATTTGAGCCCCTACCGGCCATTAGCGACCGTAGCGATCGTTCAAGCCGATGCCCGCTTCTGACAGATTCATATTCGCTGGTTCAATAACCGATCTTCACAGGACTGGTTATCGCCAATTTCTGGCAGACCCAGAAAAATCAGCAGCAAGGGTTACGGTTCCCGCGAGCGGCCATGTGGCGCTACCTTTGACGCGGTCGGTGCTGAGCCGGTCCAACGTTTGTACGCTTGCGAAAACGAGGATAGATCGCTGAACCCTAGCTCGGCGGCCACTTCGGTCATCGTGAGCCGCCCCTCGGCCATCAATTGCTGGGCCTTCGCATGCCGGGCAAGGTTCGCAAGGTTGTGGAAATTCGTCCCATCCTGGTGAAGGCGCCGTTTCAGGGTCCGTTCGCTGGTATTCAGTAGCTTGGCAATATCGGCGAGTTCCGGAGCCCGGCCAGAAGGCAGTGCCGCCAAGTGCTCTCTGACAAAAGTGGCGGTGTCCAGGCGGACTCTCCGGCGTGCCAGCAGATCGGTACACATCCGCTCGCACATTGCCGCAGTGACCGCATTGGCCTGCGGAAGTGGCCGAGACAGGTGCGCAAGCGCGAACAATAGCGAATTGGCGGCAGAGCCGTACTGGATTGCCACGCCCAGGACTCGCGTCGGCACCTGGCGTAGATGGCCAGACGCTGGCGCGCAATGCCGCAACCCGAACGCCTCCAGTTCGAAGGCTTCGCCCATAACGTCCCGCAGCAACCGTGAGGCTGCGCCCATGGCTCGTTCGACGAAAAACCTCTGCAAGGCAGGGGCCAGTTCATCCGGCGGCTCAAAGACCAGTTCGCCGAGATTGCCGAATTGACGATACGCAATGCTGGTAAAGGCATAGGTAAGCGGCAAAAAGCGTCTGGCGAGCCCCAGGGCATCGGCCGCCGGTAGCACTGCTCAGCATCCCGTACCCGAGTAGTCCGTAGGCCGATAAATGGTACGAAAGGCCTACCCGAAAACCCATCTCTGGTTCGTCGCCAGCGAACTTCAGTAGGTTCGAGGCGACCGTCAGCTCCTGCTGGGTGGACACGGTCAATTCGGGATCGGTCAACTGCGAGATGTCCAGCTTTGTGCCCTGAAGCAGCGATGCTGCATCGATGTTTCGAGCCTGGCCGAAATCAAGGAGCAGACGGATGCTGACGGGACTGCGCGCAAAGTTCCTGTAGCTCATCCGGTCTCCGTGTTTAAAACGAAGTGTGGCCCAAATTCTAAAGCTCGTGGCCTGACTCGCCATGGGCATAAGCAGCCAAGTGACCGACGATTCATGCCAAGGAGCTTCAGAACACAGCCATGAATCAATCTACTCACCTCACTTGCAGCCGCATATGTATTGCCATCGCTTCGGCAGCCACTTGTGCACTGCTCCAGGGCTGCGCCGGGAGCCCTGTTCATTCGATACCAACCCAGGAGCCGAATATGCCGATGACCTATGCAGCGCAACCCGTCTGGCGCGAGATGCAAGCCTTTCTTCCTCAGAACCTGTTTACGATCTCCTGAGTAGCAACGCCAAGAACGCCAAGTGGATGAACTGCAGGCTGGTGTTGAGCAGGCGCTCGCAGTTCTTCCACAGCCTGCGGTTCTTCTCCAGCCAGGCAAAG